>JACQWM010000058.1 GCA_016209275.1 Candidatus Omnitrophota bacterium | reverse complement strand
TCGGCAGCCCGTTTCGCCTCGCACGAGGCGAAAGAGGGATCGAGCGAGGCGAAACCGGCCAGCGGCCAACACGCAGGGGGTGGGATGAGCTACGAAGGCTGGCTTGGCCTGCGGTACTTGTTCGCCAAGCGCCGCGAGCGGTTTATTTCCATCATCGCGCTGCTCTCCATCGGCGGGGTAGCACTTGGTGTCGCCGCCCTCATCGTCGTGCTGGCCGTGATGACCGGCTTTGATCACGACATCACGGAGAAACTGGTCGGCACGAATTCGCATCTGATGGTGGAGGCACCCGGCGGTTTGCGGGATGCGCAGGAGGTCATGCGCCGAGTCTCGGCGATGGATCATGTGGTCGGCGTGAGCGCGTTTGTGGCCGGGCAAGCCATCGCGCAATCCGGAGATCAAAGTCTCGGTGTCGTCATCCGCGGCATTGATGTCGAGCGGGAGGCGCGGGTCAGCAAGCTCCCATCGTATCTCGTCGCCGGGCATTTGCCAACGCACGAGCAGGAAGTCGCCATCGGCACCGAATTGCGCTCAGCCCTTCGCCTGGGGGTCGGCGATCGCCTGCGGCTGGTGAGCCCGGCGGACGGCGCAGTCCACGAGCTGGCCGTCAGCGGCCTGTTCCACTCCGGGCTGTATGATTTTGATCTCATGGTGGCGGTGGTCTCGATTCCGAAAGCGCAGCAGATCCAGCGGCTCGGTCCCTTGGTCACCGGAGTCAGCGTCTCGGTTGATGATCTGGAGCGCTCGGTTTCGATCGCCAAGAGCCTGCAGCAATCCTTGGGGCCAGGGTTTCGGGTCAGCACGTGGATGGACCGATTTTCCGCGCTCTACGGCGCCTTGCGCGTTGAAAAAACCGTCATGTTCGTGATTCTCACGTTGATCATCGTCGTCGCCGCGCTCCAGATCATGTCGATGCTCATCATGATCGTGATGGAAAAAACGAAAGATATCGGCGTGCTGCGGGCCCTGGGGGCCACGCGGGGCTCGATCGCGACGTTGTTTTTCTCGCAGGGCTGCACCATCGGGATCATCGGCGTGTGCGTGGGCGCGGGGCTTGGCATGGCGCTGGCCGCGCGGCTCAATGCCATCTTGCAATGGGTGGAACTGACGTGGGGGATGAGTTTGTTTCCGCCGTCGGTCTATTATCTCGACCAGATCCCGACCCTGGTCAAGACCGGCGATGTCGCCGCCATCGTGGTCGCCACCCTCGCGCTGACGATGCTCGCTGGCACCTACGCGGCGGTGCGCGCCGCTCGGCTGGCTCCTGTGGATGCGCTGCGCTATGAATAGCCAACCAATCAGGTGGCCAAGTGACCGAGTGGCCACGTGGCCACATGGCCACCGGGCCACGAACAGATGATTGAAACTCGTGATGTGTGGAAAGAATACCGCATGGGATCGGTCACGCTGCAAGTGCTCAAAGGCGTCACGTTGTCCATCGACGCTCACGCGTTCGTCGCAATCGTCGGGCCCAGCGGGGCGGGCAAGTCCACGCTGCTGCATCTGCTCGCCGGCCTTGACACGCCGACGAAAGGGGCCGTGCTCTGGGATGGCGTGGATGTCTCGAAGCTGGGCGACGGAAAGCGCTCCGCCTTTCGCAACCGGCAGCTTGGCATCGTGTTCCAGTTTTATCACTTGCTTCCGGAGCTCTCGGCGTTGGAGAATGTCATGCTGCCGGCACTCATCGGCGCCCAGCGAGGCCGCCGCGCGCTGAGGGCGCGCGCCGGCGAGCAATTGAGCCGGGTGGGTTTAAGCGAGCGCGCGCGCCATCGGCCGCGGGAGCTCTCGGGGGGCGAGCAGCAGCGGGTGGCGATTGCCCGAGCGCTCATGAATCAGCCCCAGGTGCTCTTCTGCGATGAGCCGACGGGCAATCTCGATTCCACAACCGGCGCCGAGGTGATGGAATTGTTGATCGGCATCCACCAGTGCCACCGGGTCGGGCTGGTCGTCGTGACGCATCAAATGAAACTGGCGGAAGCCGCGGATCGCGTCATCGTCTTGCAAGACGGCCGCATGCTTGAGGCGCAAACTGCGAAGAGATGATGACACAGATTGCTAACTGATGATGACGCAGATGAGGTTCGAGAGAGGGGGGATTTCATGAAAGTGTATCTCAATGGAAAATTTGTGGAGCAGTCGCAGGCGGTGGTGTCGGTGTTCGATCATGGGCTGCTCTACGGCGACGGCGTCTTTGAGGGCATCCGCTCCTACAACGGCCGCGTCTTCAAATTGGCGGAGCACATCGCCAGGCTTTTTGAATCCGCGCATACGATCATGCTCAGGATTCCGATGGGCCAGGCGGAGCTGAGCAACATCGTGAAGGAGAGCCTGCGAATCAATAAGCTCAAGGACGCCTACATCCGGCTGGTGGTCACGCGCGGCGAAGGCGATCTGGGGCTGGATCCGCGCAAGTGCGCGAAGCCCACGGTGTTTGCCATCGCCGATAAGATTCAGCTCTATCCGAAGCAGCTCTACGAGCGCGGGCTGGAACTCATCACCGTGGCCACCCAGCGCAATGTGCCGGAAGCGCTGAACCCCCAGATCAAATCGCTGAACTATCTCAATAACATCCTGGCGAAAATCGAAGCGATCAACGCCGGCTACGAAGAAGCCATCATGCTCTCGCACTCCGGCTATGTGACTGAATGCACCGGGGAGAATCTCTTCATCATCAAGGGCAACGCCCTCGTGACACCCCCGCCCTACATCGGGGTGCTGCGCGGAATCACCCGGCAGACGGTGATGGAGCTGGCCGCCAAACAGCGGCTCCATGTCAGCGAGGAGCTGCTCACCCGCCATGACCTCTTCAACGCGGATGAGGTCTTCCTCACCGGCACCGCCGCCGAGATCGTGCCCGTCGTGAAAATCGACGGCCGCGTGATCGGTCTTGGCAAGCCTGGCTCGATCACCAAAAAACTCCAGGCCGCTTTCCGCCAGCTCACCAAAACCGAAGGCGTCAGGTATTAAGATGGTGGATTTCCTGAAGTACCCTTGATCTTTGCCAGGGACGAGAAACCTGGTACACTATATCATTGGGTATCTAGCCAAGTTTAAGGACGCTTAAAATCACGTAGTCGCAAACGACAAGAAAAGCCCCATGTTGTGCGAAATTTGTAAACAAGCGCAGGCGACGGTGCATCTGACCGAGATCGTCAACGAGCAGATGACCGAGCTGCACCTGTGCGAGCAATGCGCCAACCAAAAAGGCGCTCAAGTGGAAAGTCATTTCGGGCTGGCCGATTTGCTCTCGGAGCTGGCGGATTTCAGCAAGCAGCCGGAGGCGGAAGAAGCCCCTGTTAAAACGTGCCCCAGCTGCGGCATGACCTACGAGGACTTCCGGAAAGTGGGCCGCTTAGGCTGCGCGCAATGTTACACGACGTTTAAGCGTAGCCTCGGCAGCCTGCTCAAGCGCATCCACGGCTCGCCGATCCACCTGGGCAAGTCCCCGGCGCGGCTGGTGAAGCCCGCCGCGGCCAAGACCGAACTGGCGGAGCTGAAGCGCAAGCTGGGACGGGCGATTGAGAAAGAGGAGTTTGAAGAGGCGGCGCGATTGCGGGATCAGATCCGCCGCATGGAGCAGCAGCAAGAGCAGCAACCGAAGAAGAACAAAACAGAGTAACCATGCCAAAAGAAATTGATGAGTTATTGAAACAGCCCAGCGAGTGGCTGCGGGGGGCCGGGCCGGTGTCAGATATCGTGATTTCCAGCCGCATCCGTCTGGCCCGCAACCTGGAGCCGTATCCGTTTGCCACGCGGGCCACCAAGGCCTCCCAAGCCGAGGTGTTGAAGGCGGTCAAAGACGCCCTGCCGAAAGCCGCCTCGCTCGCCAACCCGCTGCTCGTGGATATGGGGGAGATCACCGAGGTAGATCGGCAGTTTCTCCTCGAGCGGCATCTCGTGTCCCGCGAGCACATCGTGCATGCGGAGCATAAGGCGGTCGCCATCGGGCAGGGCGAAGTGATCAGCATCATGATCAACGAAGAGGATCATCTGCGGCTTCAGGTGATGCAGTCCGGGATGAACCTGCGCGACGCGTGGGAGCTGATCAACGCGCTGGATGATGAGCTCGCCGAAATCCTGCCGTACGCGTACTCCAGCGACTGGGGCTATCTGACCTGCTGCCCGACCAACACGGGGACGGGGCTGCGCGCCTCCGTCATGGCCCATCTGCCGTCGCTGGTGATCACGAAACAGATCAACAAAGTGCTCCACACGATCACCAAGCTCGGCCTGACGGCGCGCGGCCTCTACGGCGAAGGGACTGAAGCCTCCGGAAATTTCTTCCAGATTTCGAACCAGGTGTCGCTCGGGCGGCCGGAAGAGGAGCTCATCGAGAACATCGAGCGCATTGTGAAAGAAGTGATCCATCAGGAGCAGGCGGCGCGCGAGGCCCTCATGGCGAACAACCGCAATCAGCTGGAGGATCGGATTTGGCGCGCGTACGGGCTGTTGCGCCACGCGAAGACCATGAGCTCCGGCGAGGCGCTGGATTTGCTCTCGGCCGTGCGGCTCGGCGTGGATTTAGGCGTGATGGACGGGCAACTCACTCGCAAGACGGTGAATGAGCTGTTTCTGTTCTCGCAGCCGGCGCACTTGCAGAAGCTGGAAGGCAAGACGCTCTCGGCGAAGGAACGCGACGCCACCCGCGCGCAATTGATTCGCACACGACTTGGAGGCCAAACCTAATGTTCAATAAGTTTACAGAGCGGGCGAGAAAGGTGATTCTGCTGGCGAAGGAGGAGGCCAAGCGGTTCAACCACGACTACATCGGCACCGAGCACATTCTCCTCGGCCTCATCCGCGAGGGCGAGGGGGTGGCCGCGGCCGTCTTGCAGAAGCTGGGCCTCTCGCCGGAGAAAATCCGCTTGGAGGTGGAGAAGCTGGTCCAAAGCGGGCCCAGCACGATGGTCTCCGGCGACATCCCCTTCACGCCCAAAGCGAAGAAAGTCATTGAGCTGGCGATGGAAGAAGCCCGCAGCCTCGGCCACAACTACATCGGCACGGAGCACTTGCTGCTCGGGTTGATTCGCGAAGGCGAGGGGGTGGCCTCCCAGGTGCTCATGAATCTTGGGCTGGATCTCAATCGCGTGCGCAACGAAGTGATCACGCTGCTTGGTTCCTCGGCCCCGGCCACGCCCTCAGGGGCGGGGGTCAAAACGAAGACGCCGGCGTTGGATGCGTTTGGGCGCGATCTCACACAGCTGGCGCGCGAGGGCAAGCTGGATCCGGTGATCGGCCGCAAGGAGGAAATCGAGCGCGTGATTCAAATCTTAGCCCGCCGCACGAAGAACAACCCGGTGCTGCTCGGCGAGGCCGGGGTGGGCAAGACGGCCATCGTCGAGGGCCTGGCGCAAATGGTGGTGAAGGGCGATGTGCCGGAGATTTTGCGCGACAAGCGGGTGGTCATCCTGGATTTGGCCCTCATGGTGGCGGGGACCAAGTACCGGGGCCAGTTTGAAGAGCGCATCAAGGCGGTCATGGATGAAATCCACCGCAACGAGAACGTGATGCTGTTCATCGACGAAATCCACACGCTGGTGGGGGCGGGATCGGCGGAAGGGGCGATCGACGCGTCGAACATCCTCAAGCCCGCCCTCTCCCGCGGAGAGATCCAGTGCATCGGGGCGACGACCCTGGATGAGTACCGCAAGTACATCGAGAAAGACGCCGCCCTTGAGCGGAGGTTTCAGACGGTGATGGTGGAGCCGCCGTCGGTTGCGGAGACGATCGAAATCCTGAAGGGGCTGCGCGACAAATACGAAGCGCATCACCGGGTGAAATATCTGGATGAGGCGCTGGAGGCGGCCTCCAAGCTTTCTGACCGGTACATCGCCGGCCGCTTCCTGCCGGATAAGGCGATCGACCTGATTGATGAAGCCGGTTCGCGCGCGCGCCTCTCGGTGCTGACCGTGCCGCCGGAGATCAAAGATCTCGAAGAGCGCATCGAGCACATCCGCAAAGAAAAGGAATCCGCCATTAAAGGCCAGGATTTTGAGCTGGCGGCGTCGTTGCGCGACCAGGAACGCGAGGCGCGCGAGCAGCTCGATAAGACCAAGGGCGACTGGAAAAAAACGAAGGGCGAAGCCATGCCGGTCATCACGGCGGAAGACATCACCGTGATCCTCTCGAAATGGACCGGCATTCCGCTGGTGCGCCTTGAAGAAAAGGAAACTGAACGGCTCCTCAAGATGGAGGAGGGGATGCACAAGCGCGTCATTGGGCAAGAAGAGGCGATTGCTTCGATTGCCCGCGCCGTGCGCCGCTCACGCGCCGGGATCAAGGACCCGCGGCGGCCGATCGGCTCCTTCATCTGTCTTGGCCCCACCGGTGTCGGCAAAACCTTGCTCGCCCGAGCCCTGGCCGAGTTCATGTTCGGCGATGAGGAGGCGCTCGTGCAGCTCGACCTGTCCGAGTACATGGAGAAATTCAATGTGTCCAGGCTCGTCGGGGCCCCGCCGGGCTATATCGGCTATGAAGAGGGCGGACAATTGACCGAGCGCATCCGCCGCCGACCGTACTCCGTCGTGCTGCTGGATGAAATCGAAAAAGCGCACCCGGATGTGTTCAACATCCTCCTGCAGGTGCTTGAGGATGGCCGGCTGACCGACAGTTTCGGCCGCAAGGTGGATTTCCGCAATACCGTGCTGTTTATGACCTCCAATCTGGGGGCCGAGCAATTGCGCAAGCAAGGCAGCATCGGGTTTGCGCAGACGAAGGCCGATATGAACTTCGAGAAGATGAAGGAGCAGCTGCTCGAGGAGGTGAAGCGCGCCTTCAAACCGGAATTCCTCAACCGGATCGACGAGGTGATCGTGTTCCATCCGCTATCCCAGGACGATTTGGGGAAAATCGTCGATCTGGAGCTCGGGATGGTGCGCGAGCGGCTGCGCGAGCAGAATATTTCCGTGGAGCTGGATGCCTCGGCGAAGGCGCTGCTGGTGGAGAAAGGGTTCGATCAAGTCTACGGCGCCCGGCCCCTGAAACGCGTCATTCAGCGGCTGCTTGAAGATCCGCTGGCGGAAGCCGTGATCGCCAAGCGGGTGAAGTCTGGCACGCTCTTGCGCGCCGTCCGCAAGGGCGACACGCTCGATTTTGAAGAGGTGTCAGCGCCGGCGGAGCATCCCACCACGACGAGCTAGACTCGTCCTCATGATTGCGAGATTGAACGCCTCGTTCTACGACACGGTCACGTGGGCCGGGGCGTGGTTTGTCGATCTGTGCTGGTATGCCGGCAGCCTCTGCCTCTTGCTGGTGCGCGCGGTGGGCGGGGCGCTCAGCCGGCCCATCCGCCGCAAGGCGATCGCCTACGAGATCTGGAAAATCGGCGTGCGGTCGCTGCCGATCGTGTTTCTCTCTGCGCTGTTTATCGGGATGGTGCTCGCCTTTCAGAGCGCCTACCAGATGCAGCGCCTCGCCGCGGAAATCTATATCGCCAGCCTCGTCGCGCTCTCCATCGTCAGAGAGATCGGCCCGGTCATTACCGCGCTGATCGTTGCCGGCCGCGTGGGCTCCGCCATTGCGGCGGAGCTTGGCACCATGAAGGTCACCGAGCAGGTTGACGCGCTGCTCACGCTGGGCGTGAGCCCGGTGAGTTTTCTTGTGGTGCCGCGCTTCATCGCCCTGCTCATCGGGTTGCCGATTTTGACCTTGTGGGCGGATGCGGTCGGCATCTTCGGCGGGTTCGTCATCGGGACGGTCAAATTGGGCACTTTACCGAGCCTCTACTGGAAAATGACGACGCTGCCGCTCGTCTTCAAAGATTTGTTCTCCGGGCTCCTCAAATCCGTGACCTTTGCGATGATCATCTGCGTCGTGAGCTGCTTCGAAGGATTTCGCACCGAAGGGGGCGCCGAAGGCGTCGGGCGCTCGACAACCGCGGCCGTCGTCTCCTCCTTCATCTTGGTGATCGCGGCCGACTGTTTATTGACTGCGCTGTTCTACTTCGTGTGGCATTATTGATGATTGTCGTCAAGGATCTGTCGAAAAGTTTTGACAGCCACCTGGTGCTGGATCATGTGACTCTCAGCATCCAGACCGGGGAGACCATGGTGATCATCGGGCGCTCCGGCTGCGGCAAGTCCGTGCTGCTGAAGCACATCATTGGCTTGATGCAGCCGGATGAGGGCCAGGTCGTCGTCAATGGCGCGGACCTGAATGCGCTGGGCGATGAGGAGCTGAGCCGGCTCCGCTTGAAGTTCGGCATGCTGTTTCAGGGGGCCGCGCTCTTTGATTCGATGACGACGTTTGAAAACGTGGCGTTTTCCTTGCAGGAGCACACGACCATGGACCGCGAGGCCATCGCGCAGCGCGTCCATGAGTGCCTGCAGCTGGTCGGCTTGGAAGGGATTGACGATCGGTATCCCTCGGAGCTCTCCGGCGGGATGCGCAAGCGCGCGGGGCTGGCCCGCGCCTTGGCGCTGAATCCAGAGATCATGCTCTACGATGAACCGACCACCGGGGTCGATCCCATCATGGCGGACATCATCAATGAGCTCATCGTCACGCTCCACGATAAATTGCGCGTGACGTCGATCGTCGTCACGCACGACATGAACAGCGCCTACAAGGTGGCGGATCGCATCGCGATGCTTTACAATGGAAACATTGTGCAAGTCGGGGCACCTGAGGAGATTCGCGCCTCGGAGCAGGCGGTGGTCCGGCAGTTTATCGAGGGCAAGGGGACCGGGCCGATTCAGGAGGGGTTGCCGGATCGCCGGGTGCTCTCACGCTGGTCCACGCGAACGAAAATCAGGATCTCTAGAGGATAAAATAGTAGTCTAGTGACCACGTGGCCTGGTGACCAAGTGGGCCTAGTGCAAGGCAGGGTTACATGGCCACCCGGTCACTTGGTCACCTGGTCACTCACAGGAGGTTTGCTCGTCGACAATGACACGACGCTGGACGTTGGAAATCAAAGTGGGCGCGTTCGTCATTCTCGGGGTGGCGCTGCTGACCATCTGCGTGTTTGCGATCGGCGATCTGACGACGGTGTTCTTGCCCAGCTATCGGCTGCGCGTCATCTTTGATTCGGCCAATGGCATTACCGAGGGTTCGCCGGTCCAATATGCGGGTGTCGAGGTCGGGAAAGTGGCGGGGGTGCGCATTCTGCAGGCGGCGGATCGCATCGCTCCCCGCGTCGAGCTCACGACCCGATTGCCATCCGCGGTCACGGTTCGCAGCGACGATCAGGCGGCCATCAGCACGTTCGGTTTGCTGGGGGAGAAGTACCTCGCCATCGCCCCGGGCCCGGGTGCTGGCAAGGTGCTGGGACGCAACGAGCAGCTCATGGGGCAGCCGCCGGTGTCCACGGAACTCGTCATCCAGCGCTCGAATGAGGTGTTGACGGAGTTGAAGTCGACCTTGGAAGGCATCAACACGCTCGTGGGCGATCCCGAAGCCCGCCTCTATTTGAAAGAGGCCGTGCGGGAGGCCCGGGACGCGACGCGCAACTGGAAGCTCGTCGGGGAGCGCCTGAATCTCGCCATGTCGTACGCCGAGTCCGGACAGGGCAATATCGGCAAGCTCTTGTTCGACGACGACCTCTATCATCGGGTGAGCGGTTTCGTGGATGATCTCCGCGCGCATCCGTGGAAGCTCGTGGTGCGGCAGCCGGCACGCCCAGCCACCAAAAAATAAGCTCCCTCGCAGCATGCCGAAAGTCAAATCGCTCTATGTGTGTCAGCAGTGCGGCCACCAATCGGTGAAATGGCTGGGCCGGTGTCCCCAGTGCGGAGAGTGGAACTCGCTCGTCGAAGAGCTCATCGAGCCGCTCTCGGTGTCCGGCGGGGCCGTCGCCGAGGCGTTGGCGGCCCCCACCCCGCTGGCGGAGGTGTCCCTGGAGGATGCCGCCCGGCTGCGCACCGGCGTCGGCGAATTTGATCGGGTCTTAGGCGGCGGCATCGTGCCAGGCTCCGCGATTCTCGTCGGAGGCGAGCCGGGGATCGGTAAATCCACCCTGCTGCTGAGCCTGGCTGGCTCGCTCTCGGCGGCCGGGGCGGCGGTCGTGTATGTCAGCGGCGAAGAATCATTGCGGCAAACCAAGCTGCGCGCCACCCGCTTAGGGCTGAGCGCGGCGACCGTGCAGCTGCTCTCAACGACGCAGCTGGACATCATCCTGGCCGCCATCACGCAAATCAAGCCGCAGGCCGTGATTGTGGATTCGATTCAGGTCATGGAGACCGAGGCGCTCTCTTCTGCGGCCGGCTCGATCGGCCAAGTGCGCGCGTGCGCCCAAGAGCTGGTGCGGCTGGTGAAGGAGCGCCACAGCGCCTTGTTTCTCGTCGGGCACGTGACGAAGGAGGGATTCCTGGCCGGCCCGAAGGTGCTGGAGCATCTCGTGGATACCGTGCTCTATTTCGAGGGCGAGCCGACCAGCGGCTTTCGGGTGTTGCGATCCACGAAAAACCGGTTTGGCGCCACACACGAGATCGGGGTCTTTCATATGACCTCTGAAGGATTGGTGGAGGTCACGAATCCGTCCGAGCTCTTCTTGAGTGATCGCACGGAGGCCGTGCCCGGCTGCATGGTGACGGTCAGCCTGGAAGGCAGCCGGCCGCTGCTCGTGGAAGTGCAGGCGCTGACGAGCCCCTGCGGCATGGGGCTGCCTCGCCGGCGGGCGACGGGGATCGATTTCAACCGGCTGTCGATGCTGCTGGCGGTGTTGGAGCGGCGGGTGGGATTGCACCACCTCGGGCAGCAGGACGTGTTTGTCTCATCGCTCGGCGGGGTGTCACTCATGGAGCCGGCCGCGGATCTGGCGATGGCGATTGCGATCGCCTCCAGTGTGCACGAGCGGCCAACAAAGCGGCGGGATCTCGCCGTTGGGGAGGTGGGGCTCACCGGCGAGGTGCGCCCGGTGGCGAATATTGCGCAGCGACTGCATGAAGCCGCGCGGTTAGGGTTTCAGCGCTGCGTGGCGGCGGTGCCTCGCGGCGGCGTGGCCTGTGCGGGGCTTGAGGTGATTCCCGTGCGGCATGTGAAAGAAGCTGTCACGTTATCCCTTTCCTAGGAGCGGTCCATGAATCTTCGATTTGTTCGCATCGGATTTATCATCATCAGCGCGTTACTCGGCTCGCAGATCATCCGCCAATCGTCGGCGGGCTTCGGGATCCTCGGCGCGCTGGTGGGCGGGGTGGCCGGCGCGGCGTTGATGGGGGTGGAAGCGCTCATCCACCGTGTCGGCCGGGTGTCCGTCCGCGGATTCTCTGCGGCGGTGTTCGGCTTGCTCTTCGGCATTCTGATGGCGAAGCTCGTCGCGGATGCGGTGGGATTGCTGCCGCTTGAGGAGAACACGATCGGCGCGACGCGCGTGGTGCTGACCTGGATGTTCTGCTATCTCGGCATGACGATGGCCCTGCGGGGCCGGGATGAGTTCAACGTCATTATCCCGTATGTGCGGCTCGTGCGGCATGACCGCGGCGAAGAATCGCATGTGATCGACACCAGCGCCATCATCGACGGTCGGCTGCTGGATGTGTGCAAGGCGAAGTTTCTCGAGGGGAAGCTCATCATCCCCTCGTTCGTCCTCAAAGAATTGCAGATGGTGGCCGACAGCGCCGATCCGCTGAAGCGCAGCCGAGGCCGCCGCGGGCTCGAAGTGCTCAAGCAGCTGCAAGCGCTCAACACCGTGGATGTGCGCATCCATGAAGAAGATTTTCCCGCCATCCGCGACACCGATGAGAAGCTGGTGAAGCTGGCCCAAGTGCTGGGCACGCGCGTCATCACGAGCGACTACAATCTCAATAAGGTGGCCGAGCTGCAGCACGTCAGCGTGCTGAATGTCAATGAGCTGGCCCAAGCCCTTCGACCGATCGTCCTGCCGGGCGAATCCTTGGAGATCAAGCCGATTAAAGAAGGCAAGGAGCATCACCAGGCCGTGGCGTATCTCGATGACGGCACGATGGTGGTGGTCGAAAACGGCCGCGCCCTCATCGGCCAGCCGGTGCGCGGTGTCGTGACCAGCGTGCTGCAGACGGCCGCCGGACGCATGGTGTTTGTCAGACCGGAGAACAATCAGCCGAAGCGCTGAAATCGTCATGGCACGCAATGACCAATAACCAAACAGATCACCTATTCTTATTTGGGTATTCGGTCATTGGTACATTGGTCATTGTTTGGTTATTGGTGCTTGGTAATTGGTAATTTCAATGAAACCTCGTAAATTACTGAGAAGGGTGGCGGCGATTGTTCCGGCGGCGGGCGCGAGCCGGCGATTTGGCGCCAACAAACTGTGGAGGCCGGTGGCCGGCGCGCCATTGCTGGTGCATGCCCTTCGCGTGCTGCAGCAGCATCCGTCCATCCGGTGGATTATCCTGCCGACGCGCGCGACGGATCGACGGCGCGTCGAGGTCATGCTGAAGCGGCACGGCATCACGAAGACGACGTTGTGCGTCGGCGGGGCCTCACGGGCTGAATCGGTGGCCAAGGCGTTTGCGGAAATCCCCGCGGCGGCGGACTGGGTGTTGGTGCATGACGGGGCCCGGCCGTGCCTGAGTCGTGCCGTACTGACGCGTTCGTTAAAAGCCGCGGCACGCAACGGGGCCGTGGCATGTGGCCTGCCGGCGTCGCTGACGGTGAAATCGGTTGATCGGCGAGGCCGTGTCGAGCAGACGCTGGATCGCAACCGGCTCTGGTTTGTCCAAACGCCGCAGATCATCCGCCGGGATTGGTTCGCGAAAGCGCTGGCGGAAACCAATGGAACACTCGCGCGCTATCCGGACGACGTATCGATTGTCGAAGCCGCCGGCTTTCCCGTCCGCATGATCCTCGGCGATCCGCTGAATATCAAAGTGACGACCAAAGAAGATATGGTCCTTGCAGAGGCGATTCTTCGGCGTTGGTCATCGAACCTCAGACATCGGTCCCGACGATCAGGTTGATGTCCGATCCTTTATCAGTAGCTAAGATCAAGCGATATGGCTTTGATGCGTTCATTTTGTTATGTGGAGCGCCGAGTCTCTACTGGCTTTTCCATATCCTCAGCGGGTTTGAGTTGAATTCCGAAGGAGTAAAGGATCAGCTCTCAGGAATGTACTTTCTTCATTGGTGGCAGCATCCATTCGTTGTCAATATTGCGCAGACGGTGCTCATCTTGATGATTCCGGCGTTGGGTGTCTTCAAACGTCGGCCATGGGGGTTGACCATGGCACAGGTTCTAGGAACGTTTTTCATTATAGTTGGGGGTGGGGTGTTCCTCATATCGCTACTAGGCTGGCTGATGGATGAGTGGGTTGGAGGTATCCCCGGTAATCGGTACCCAGGGATTCTTCCGCTAGGTGGTGCCGTGATTTGGATGGTGTACTTTAGCCGACCACAGGTGATTGCTCAATTTAAGGTATCCCCTGTCAGCAGCACGGCACCGGATGGGTGAGATGAGGGTTGGAATCGGATACGATGTGCATCGGTTTCATGGGAAGGGGCCGCTGAGGCTCGGGGGGATCATTGTGCCGTCGGCGCGAGGGCTCTTGGGCCATTCGGATGCGGATGTGCTGCTGCATGCGGTGGCCGATGCGCTCTTCGGCGCGATTGGCGCTGCGGATATCGGCGAGCAGTTTCCGTCGAGCGATTCCAAGTGGCGCAAGGTCAACAGCCGTCGGTTCATCGACGCGGCGATCCGTCAGGTGCGACGCAAGGGATTTGCGGTTGCCAACATCGACGCCACCGTGGTCGCGGATACGCCGAAGCTCATCGGCTACAAAACGAAGATGGCGAAAGCCATCAGCGCGATGCTGAAGATTGCCCCGAGCCAAGTGTCAGTGAAAGCGAAAACCACCGAGACGTTTTGCCCGGGCAAAGAAGGGATTGCCGCTCAGGCGGTGGTATTATTGGACAAGGCAAAAGGCAAAAGGCAAAAGGCAAAAGGAAAAAGGAGAGGGGGGACATCTTTCCTTTTGTCTTTTTACTTTTTACTTTTGCCTTGTCTTTGGGCGCGGTCTGGGGCGACGCCATAGGGAAGGG
>JACQWM010000057.1 GCA_016209275.1 Candidatus Omnitrophota bacterium | reverse complement strand
GTCATGCTCTGGGTCATGTCGGTGTCGATGTATCCGGGAGCCACCGCATTGACCGTGATGTTGTAGGCTGCCACCTCCTTGGCTAGGGCTTTGGTGAGCCCAATCACTCCGGCTTTACTGGCGGCATAATTGACTTGCCGAGCCGCCCCGACAATGCCTGAGATTGACGTGATGTTGACGATGCGCCCGGCTTTCTGCTTCATGAAGGTGACGATGGCGGCACGGCACGTGTTGAAGACGCCGGTCAGATTGGTGTCGAGCACGTCGTGCCAGTCGCTGGGATCCATCATCATGAGCGCTTTATCGCGGAGAATGCCAGCGTTGTTGATCAGGCCATCGAGCTTGCCGAATCGTTCGATGGTGTCAGCCACCACGTGCTGGGCGCGCTTGAGATCTTTGGCATCGGCTTGCACGGCGAAGGCTTCGTGGCCGGCATCGGAAAGTTTTTGGGCCAACTCGTCGGCGGCATTCTGTTGCTTCGAATACGTCAACGCCACGCGAGCACCCTGGCGGCAGAGCTCCTCGACGATGGCGCGGCCAATACCGCGCGAGCCGCCGGTGACGATCAGCACACGGCCTTCGAGCAAGCGCTCTGTTTGCGTTGATGGTCGTTGGATCGTCTGTGTTGGCATGAGTTTTAGCTCCGCGCGACCAGCAGAGCGGCTGAGGTGCCCATGGGGCCAAATGTATTGATGAGCGCTGTCTGTCCACCATCCTGAACCAGCGCGCCGAGGGTTGAGGCAAGTTGGAATGCGCCACCGGCGCTGAACGATTCGCCGATGAGCGATTTGACCGCGCCCACAGGAATCTCGTTGGTATGGGAATTAAAGACGGCGTGCAGCGCCGTGGTTTCCATCTCATCGCAGACTTTGGTGGAATTGGCGCACGCACTGATGTAATCGATCTCATCAGGCTCGACGTGGGCGTCCTTGAGCGCCTCGCGCATCACGGCGACCGGGCCGCGGGCTTCAGGATCCAAGCGGTACAGTGACTCCGGCCGGAACTGGCTGCTGTAGCTGAGCAGCTCGGCCACGATTGTTGCCCCGCGCGCTTGCGCATCGTCGAGCGATTCAAGCACGACAAAGACGGCACCCTCTCCTAGCAGCGCGCCGTTGCGTTTGTCATCAAACGGCGCAAAAAACGGCGGGCAGCCGTTTTGGGTCGTCGCCAAAAACCCTACCTTGTAAAAGCCTAAGAATGTCTGGATGCAGAACTCTTCAACGCCGCCAACAAGCAGCGCCTTGGCCCGGCCAAGCTGCAGCATGTCCATCGCATAGCCGATGGCATCGAGGCTCGCCGTAAAGCCGGTGGAGATGGTGGAGTTGAGGCCTTTTAGTCCGAACCGAATGGCCACTTGGCTGGCCGGGGAGTTGATCACCGTATTGGGAAAATGGGCCGGGTTGACGTAACGCGGGCCTTCGCGCAGGCCTTCTTTGTCGAATTCGCTGATGGAGTGCACGCTGCCCATCGTGGAGCCGAGGACGACGCCGATGTCGTTGCGATGCTCATCCGTGATGGCAAGCTGGGCATCCTCGATGGCGAGTTTGGCGGCGAGGAGCGAGAGGAGGGTGGTGCGGTCAAGGTTGCGCAGGCCTTTGGGGCCAAGATACGGCTCGGGATGGAAGTCGGAGATTTCGCCGGCGTAGCGGCAGCGGTACGAGGAGGCGTCAAAGAGGGTGATCGGCTTAATCCCTGAGACGCCGGAGGCGCAGTTGCGCCAAAACTCGTCTTTGCCGAGGCCGTTGGGGGCGACGATGCCAAGGCCGGTGATGACGATCCGCGGATGCTGGTCCACCATGCTTCCTCTCGCGTGGCGCTGGTGCGTTGCGTTACGTCTTGCTGCTATGACCGTTGAGCCGAAGGGCGGTGTGCTTAATCGTCGTGACGAGTTTGGCGAAGGAGCGGCGCTGGTCCACATACTGCAGCCCGAGCTGCTCGATCGCCTGCTTATCCGATGCCTCCAAGTTCAAGCCGTAGACGATCACTTCTTTGGGGCGGTAGGGCGATTCGACGATGCGCGAGGCGAGTTGGCCGCAGGGGATTTGGTAGAGCGTGTCGAAATTAATGAGCACGATGTCCGGCTTAAACGACATGAGTTTCTGCAGGGTATCATTGATCGAGTAGGCGAAGTCCAGCTCATAGTGGCCGCCGCAGCGGGCTTCATCGGTGAAACACTCTCGGAAGTACGGGGTGAGCCGATCCTTTTCGGTGGGCAGCACTTCGATCACAAACAATAACCTGGCCGCGGGCACGCCATCGACTTTTTGGCGGGAGGCGAGCGTTTTCATCAGGCGGCGCTCGGAATCGGTGAGCACTTCGATCACCCGTTTCTTGAGCGCATCCAGCCCCACCGGCTTGGCGAAGAAGGCGTCGCAGCCGAGCGCTTCGGCGGCCTTTTTGTTTTCCTCATCAAAGGCGGTGATCACAAACGTCTTGACGGCCGGATACCGCTGCTTGATTTCCTTTAGCAGCTCCAAGCCGTTCATGCCCGGCAGCTTGATATCGATGAAGATGAGCGCTGGCTGCTCCGCGGCCAGCAGTTTCAGGGCGGCCTCGGCGGAGGCGGCGGTCATCATCTGATAGCCGCGGCTGGAAAAAAAGCTGCTGAGGGTCTCGAGCATGGTGGTTTCGTCATCCACCACCAGGATCTTGCCCTTCACGATGGCCTGCTGCTCCAGGTACGCCTCGAAGTCCTCGCAATCCACGTAATAGTCGGCCTGGCAATAGTTTCGGATGTACCACGTGCGCTCGGTGCCGATCCACCGGTGCTGGCTGTCAGGTTTGACCCGGCAAATCACCTTCTCATTCTGGAACAGCGGACATTTGGCGGGCATTTATGCGGTAACCTCCTGAGAGATTTTGGACTTACGATGCCGACGGTGGAGCGGGCGGTTCCACTGCTGAGCCTTGAGCCACTCGTCGATGTCGATGCGGCGGAAGCGCCAGTGCTTGCCCACTTTGGCGGCCGGAATGCGGCCGCTTTGGGCCATGGAGTACAAGGTCGGCTTGGGAATTTTAAGGTAGTTGCGCAGCTCTTCCAGGGTGAGGATCTCGCCTTCCAGGGTCATGCCGTGCGCCTCCTATTACTCGTTATTGTTGGTTATTATATAAAACCTTCGCGGGCATCACAAGGGAAATTTTGGGCGCCTAACGTTCGACGAGGATTGGAAGTGTCGCCACGGCGTAGTGGTCGTCGTAGCTGAGGATATCCACGGTCAGCAGGTGCTCGCCTGGAGTCAGCCGGGTGGTGTCCCAGAGGAAGGTGTAAGGATTCAGGCTCTGCTCTTCCTCAAACAGGCGGATCAAATCCTCGAAGAGGACGACCTCGAAGCGCTGGTTGACGAAGCGCGCCGCGGTGGGGCCTTCCAAGGTGACGCGCACCGGGATCTTCCCGCGGACGATCACGCGGCCCTGCGCGTCTTTGCGGAACGTCTCTGGAAACTCCACGCGCACAATCCCTTCACGGCACTCCGCCCGAGGATGCTTCGCGTGGAAATAGCCGGAGGGGTGGACATTTGGGGCGTAAAGAGTTTTCCATTGACGATGGCCGATTGACGATTGAGAACCACGGATGATGATGGTGTTATCGGGAAGCGCAAAAGCCGCCAAATTCAGCGACAACTCCGGATGGTCGATCGCCCGAATCAAGCCTGAGGCATCCAGCCCGTCCCAGGCCAGCTGCTGGGCGCCGGCTTCCATCGGCTGCCAATCCAGCAGCGTGCGCAGATGCGGAAAACCCTTCAGACCGATGCGCAGCCGCACCCGCCCGGCCTTCGGCATCACCCATCCCAGCGTAGCCGTTGGGCGGTCGAAGGTAAAGTTTCTGGCGGTCAGCTCTTCCCCGCCGGTCTCGGTCGACGGATTGTACACGGCCTCGCGCCCGTCAGGAGCCTTCGCATGGATGACATAGCGATAGACGCCGTTGGGAACGGGTGTGTCATCATCGGCTCGGCCGTTCCAGCCCAGCGATCGCCTGCCGAATTCGACTGGCTCCGGCTCGGTGCGGCGCACAAGGCGGCCCTCATCGTCAACGATTTCCAGCCAAATGTCCGCGGTGTCCGATAGCTGAAATGAGACCAGCGCACCCGCCCGAGGCTGGCTCAGATCAAGCGTCTTCGGCTCCACCCGAACACCGCTGATCGCCAACTCGCCTCCAGCAGTCGTGGCTGGAAGAGTCGGCGCAACCGATCCCATCTGAGACGTGGCGCAGCCGGCAATCAGCGCGACCCCAAACGCTAGCGCCAGGCAGGATCGCATGCACCTCCCTCCGCCTTCAGCAGCAGCTGCTGATCCGAGCCGTCGGCGTTCATCACCCAGATCTCCATCTCGCCGGTGCGGTTCGTGGCAAACGCGATCGACCGGCCATCCGGCGACCAGGCCGGATGCGTATCGAGTCCCGGCGAATGGGTCAGTTGTGCCTGACGGCTGCCATCCGCCTCCACCACCCAAATCTCATCATCGCCGCTGGCATTCGAGGCATAGGCGATCTGCCGGCCGTCCGGCGACCAGGCCGGCAAAAAATCATTCGCCTCATTCGTGGTCAGTTGCGCGCGATCCGTCCCGTCCGCATTGACGACGAAAATTTCATAGCTGTTCGGCCCTTGTCCGCCAGAGTAGGCGATCTTCGTGCTGCCCGGCGACCAGGCCGGCTGCTGCTGCAGGCCAGGCTCCTGCGTGATCATGCGCGGGTTGCTCTCATCCCCCTTGGCCACCCACAGATTCGCTTGATCCGGCAGATCGGTGCGGAATTTCGAAAACACGAGCCACTGGCCGTCGGGCGAACGGGCCAGATCCCGCGCCGGCCACAGCTCGCGAAACCGCAGCTCATGCGCCTGGCTGCCGACCGTATTCTCAAAACACGCGTGGTTGGTCGTGCAGTACGCCACCTGGCCGTTGCCGCCCCACAGCGGACAGCGCTTATCGCCGGCAATGGCGGTCACCTGCACGTCCTCGCCCGTCGCCAAATCTTTCTGCCAGATTTGCCACGTGCCCTCGGTCAACCGGGTGTAGAGCAATTTGCCGGTGAGCGGTTTCTGCCCCTGCTCCGCCTCCACCGGCCATGCGCTCAGCACCAGCAGCGCCAGACTCATCCATCGAATGACTCGCATCTTCACCCTCGGCGTTTGCTCACCGTGTTCATCTACAGACCCAAATCGTTGAGGAGCGACTGCCACGGGAGGACCTCGATGCCGTCGATCACTTTGCGCACGCTCCCCAGATAGGCAATAACCGATCGGTGCTTCTTGCCGTAGTATTCGGCAAAGCTCCGAAACCCTCGCAGGTCGGATCGGCCGATCGTCGAGGAAGCCTTGGCTTCAATGGCGAGCACGTGCCGGCCATACTCAACGATGAAATCTACCTCCGCGCCATGTTCCGTGCGATAGGACGAGATGCGCAGCGATTGGTCTTTCGCCAACGCGCTGTCCACGAGCTGATTGAAGAGGAGGTGCTCAAACAGCATCCCAAGGCGATCCCCCGACGCGGTGAAGTTGTTCAGCAAGCCATTCAGCACGCCGGTATCAAAAAAGAAGTGGCGGGGGCTTTGGGTCAGTCGCCGGCGCTCGGATTTCCGAAACGCCTCGCACCGGCGCAGCACGAGGGTGTCTTCTAGCAACTCAAAAAATCTGACGGCGGATTGCCGAGGAACACCGGCCGCAGATGCGAGCTTGGACAGATCGAGGAACTTGCCCGCTTCGGCAGCCACGACGAATAGAAAGCGGGAAAATCCTTCGATATTCCTCGTCAACGCCTCGGCCTGAATTTCTTCCTTCAAGTAGGTCGACGCATACGTCTGAAGCGTTTTGCGTTGCGTGCCGGCATCCGGCTCGGTCCAAATGCCAGGCAAGGTGCCGATCTCCAACGCCTTGCTCGTCTGCAGCCGATACTCGAGTTCCGAGGCGACCACGGAGCCCAGATGATAGGTATGGATTCGTCCGGGGAGTAAATTGGCATGGCCGCGCTTCAGTTTCCTGGCACTGGAACCGGTGAGGTAATACTTGATCCTCCGATCCGATTCATCGAGCAGGACCTGAATCGTATTCAGGAGGCTGGGCAGGCGCTGCACTTCGTCAATGAAGACGGTCTTAAAGCGGCCAGCCGCCAAGCGCTCTTCCAGCTCGGCCGGGTTGCGGGCAAATTGCAGGTACGTGGGTTCATGCGCGAGATTCACGGTCAGATCAGGCTGGAGGGAGCGCACCAGGGTGGATTTCCCTGTTTGGCGAGGACCCAGCAGCAAGACGCTCCGGGTGGAGCGCCGTAGGCAAGCGCTTACGTGCCGAGGAATCATCAGCGGTGTCATGGCGGCTGAGAAGTAACTACGAGGTTATTTTACGCGGTATTATCACCAAATGTCAAGCGCAGTGCCGCTGGGTCAGGATGACCCTTGTGGCCTTTGCTGCAAGGCGCGATACACGCCATCCAAGACGATAAAGCTCTGCTCCAGCGCTTTGGCCGGGTCCGGTTCCTGCTTGGTGAGAGCGAGGATGCGCTCATTCAGGGCGCTGGCTTCCGTGTTAAACGAGCGCGAATAGGTCAGCTCGATCTCATGCACCATCTCGCCGAGGCGGATCAACGCCGCATCGCGCAGATGGGCATCCCGCAGGATTAGCTCGTACGTGGTCATCGTCTGCGTCGTTCGCCACGCCGCTTCCGGCGTGTTAAACGGAATGCCGTCGGTGATCAAGGCGCCCGAAGGATGGAACGTAAAACGCGCCTGGGGGTCGACAAACCGCTTGATGAGCCATGCCGAGGCGCACGCATCGAACTCCAACACATCACGTGTTGAGTAGACGTGCGGCTGTTGGGCGGCTTCGCCGGCGCTCGCAGCCAGCAGGCACACCAACAGCCCAGCGACCTTACGCATGCGATCGCTCCACGCGCTCGATGCGCCCGTGCGACATGAAGGCTTGCGATCCTGCCATCCGCGCCGCCAAATCCCGGTCGTGGGTCACATACACCAGCGTCATGCCAAAACGCGCCTGAAGATCCAGCATCAGGTGGGTAAGCGCATCCCGAAGCTCATCGTCCACATGGGCCAGCGGTTCATCCATCAGGAGGATGGAGGGCCGCCTGATGATGGCCCGGCCCAAAGCCACCCGCTGCTGCTCCCCGCCGGAGAGCTCCGACGGAGCCGACGCAGCTTTTCCCTCAAGCCGCAGCAACTGCAAGATGTTCGCCACCTCGTCTCGCCGCGCGTTTCGATCGCTGATCACGCGCTCAAGGCCAAAGGCGATGTTCTGCGCCACACTCAGATGCGGCCAGAGGGCGAGATCCTGGAACACCATGGCGATGTTGCGCCGTGCTGGGGCCACCGCCGTCGTGGCATTGCTGGCAAGCTGCCGGTTCAGATGGATCTCTCCGCCATCCGGCGTATCCAATCCTGCAATCAGCCGCAGCAGCGTGGTTTTCCCGCAACCGGAATGGCCGCAGATCACCATCCGCTCCTTCGGCTCAACGCGCAGCGTCACGTCATGCAGCGCTGCGGTTGCGCCGTACCGTTTGCTCAGGCCTGTGATGTCAATCATCGGCTGCGCCCTGTGGCCGCAAGGCATCCCAGGATCCCCACAGGGATCATGGACAGCGCGATCAGCATCACGCACAGCGCGACGGTAAACGGCCCGACATCGTAATGCATCAGCGTGTAAATCTTGCTGGCCAGGGTCTCTGAGCCTGCCGGCATCACCAGCAGCGTCGTATCGATCTCCGCCATCGAAAAGATGAAGCAGATGCTGGCACTCGCCACGATCCCCGGGCTCATCAAGGGCAGCAGAATGCGCCTGGCAATCGCCGGCCCCCCGGCACCGGTCAACGCGGCCGCCTCTTCCAAATGCCGATCCGTCTGCTTGAAGCTGCTCGCAAGAATCCTGACGGAAAACGGCAGAAACCGCGCCATCATGCCGATCACCAGAATCGGCATGCCGGCATACACCCAGCTAGTGCCGGGCCGGTTCCAGAGCTCGATTAACCCGATGCCCAGCACCGTCGCCGGCACTGCCAGCGGCAACACCGTGGCCACATCCAAGAGCCGTTGCCCCTGCCAGCGGGCTCGTTCGATCAACAACGCCAAGCCGAAGCCTAGCCCAAGGCAGCCGGCCGCACTCACTGCGGAAATCCCCAGGCTGCGAACAATCGCCGCCCAGGAGGCTTTCAGCGCGACCCAGTAGGCCAGCGCTGATCCTGACGCCATGACCAAGACACCCAGCGGAATCAGGCCGGAGACCGCAATCACCAGCCACGCAAACGCCGAGCCCGCCCCGCGGTATCGCCCCAGCGGCAGGATCCGCCCGCCCCCCTGGCCGGTGCCGGAGACGCTCACATAGCGCCGATTGCGCATCATCGCGTACGAGAGGCCAACCGCAGCCGCGGTCACCAGCAGCAGCGGCAGCGCCATGAGACTTGCCACGCGGTGATCATAGAACGCCGAATAGTGGGTGAAAATTTCAATCGGATAGGTCGGCACCCGCAGCAGCGCTGGCACGCCGTAGTTCGACACGGAAAAGACAAACACAAACAGCGCGCCAGCAAAAACAAAGGGGGCGATGAGCGGCAGGGTGATCGCGCCAATCGCTTTCCATGGGCCAACCGCAAGCTCGGCCTGCTCTTCAAGGCTCCGATCGAAGCTCGTCAACCCGGCGACGGTCAGCAGGCTGACGAACGGCAGATACGAAAGGCTCAGCACCCCGACGACACCTGCCGGGCCGTAGATCTGCGGGGCGAGCACCTTGATCCAGGCAATCGCCGCAATATACGGCGGAATCGCCAGGGGCAGCAATGCCGCGTATTGGGCCGCGCGTCTGAGGTACATGTCCGTGCGGCAGATGAGGAATCCGACCGGCACTCCAATCGCCAGGCAACACAGGCTCACCCCAACACCGATGAGCAGGCTATGCGTAAAGAGCCCGAGCACGCGTGGTGTCGCCACGGCGCGGCAGAACTCTTCCAGCACATGGTCCTGGCCTACTAGAGCCTGCACGATGGTTTGCGCTACCGGCAGGATCGCGATGACGATCAGCGCGGCCACCAGCAGCCCGCCGAGCCATCGCCTCATCGGATAAAAATCTCTTGCGCCGCGGCAGCCGACTCGTTGAGCCGATGGGCGACCTGCTCAAAATCCACGTCCATCACCCGGATCTGCCGATAGGAGGGCACGTGCGGCGGACGCTGCGCATCATCCCGCAGCGGAATTTGCGCGGAGGAGGCGAAGGCCAGTTTGCTTTCGGTTTCTTTGCTGAGCAGATAATCGATCAGCCGCTTGCCGTTGTCAGGATGCGGCCCGCCCTTGATCAATCCCACGGTATTCGGGATCAACAGCGTGCCGATCTGCCCCTCGCCCTGATCCGGGTAGATGACGCCGACCGGCTTGCCGTTGACGATGGCCACATGGGCATCGTCGGTATCCGTGAAGCCGATGGGCATTTCCCCGGCCGCCACCATGTCCCGCGAAGTGGAGTTGCCATCGACCATCGCCACGGCATTGGCCTTCAGACCCCGAAGGAACTGCTCCGCCTTCTCGCGGCCTAAGAGCACAGAGAGGCTGGCGACCTGGGTGGAGGTGGTGCCAAACAGCGGGTTCGCCAGCGCCACTTTTCCGCGCCAGGCCGGTGAGGTGAGCTCGAAGATGGATCGCGGTAGGTGATCCTCCGCCACCAGCTCCTTGTGATAGATCAGAATCCTGGCCCGCGCGGCAAACCCGGCCCAGTAACCGTGCGGATCCTTGAAATGCTCGGGAATCTCGCTGGCGTTGGCTGACGTATACGGTGTGAGGACCCCTTTATCTTTCAGAATGATGGTGCGGGCGATCTCGGAATTCCAGAAGACATCCGCCTGCGGGTGCGGCTGCTCGGCGATGAGGCGGTTGACCAGCCCGGTGGTTTTGGTCGCTTCCACGTCATACACGGCGCGCACACGGATCCCGGTGGCGTGCTGAAAATCCTTGAGGATCGGCTCAGAGAAGACTTGATCGAGCGAGGAGTAGACCACGACCTCATTGCCGCTGCGCGCGCAGCCGCCGGCGCACAGGGCCAGCATCACCGCAACCGCACAGCCTCGCAACATTCAGATATCTGGTGAGGCGAGTTTGAGCTCAGGCATGGGAAAATGGGGGACGTTGTAGGTCACGAGGCTCAATTCATGCACCACGGCGGTGGCGGCAATGAGCGCATCCGGCAATTCGAGCGAGGGCCCTCGACCTCGATACTGCCTGAGAAACTTGCCGGCGAGATCGGCAATGGCTCCATCAACCGCGTACGTTGACAGGCTGAGAAAGAGTTGCTCAATCTGATGCTGTTCACTGGGTCGAGCCCCCGCCCAGATTTCCGCCCGCGAGATCACGCTCACTCCGAAGGGTCCTTCGAGCCGTTCGAGACGCTGCATCGTTTCCTGGCGGCCGCGAAGCAGCCAGATCAGCACGTCCGAATCCAACAAGTAATTAGCCACGACGACCTAACCGTTTCAATCGACGCGCCGTCGACCCTCGCAGCCGCTTCAATTCCCTGTTCACATCGGTCTGCGTGCGCAGCTGCGCTCGGTCTTTCCACAGTCCGGCCACCTGGCGGAGCGTCGCCTTCTGGGTCACATCCGCCAAGTAGTGGGCGGTGGCTTCGGCGATGATGTGGCTGCGCTCCCCCGGCGGAATCAGCCGGCGCAATTGCGCTAACGTCTCTTTGGGGAACGTCACATTGATCTTCTCAACGGCCATCGTGATAACTCCATATGTTCTCTCTCATCTATCTCTCTAATGAGGATAGATGATATCTGGCTCTTTGTCAACCTCAAGATGTCCCTGGAGCTTCCTCAGAATTTACTCAATCGGGGAAAGTCCAACCTGACCCCTGGTGTCTAAGGGGCTGCCGGACGATACAGCAGCAGCGGCACCACCGCAGCGATCCGCTCAAAGTCCTCATCGAGCGTCCACAGCGGGACATGGTGCTGCTCGGCAGTGATCGCAATCAACAAATCGGTCAGGGCGGCTTGCGTGCCGCGGCGCGCGAGCGCAAAACGGCGTTCCTCGAGCTTCTGCCACACATCAGGCGGTAGCGGCAAATCGACCAGGGCGCTGAATACGTCGCGGAGGCGTCGAAACTCTGCCAGCGTGGGAGCCCCGGAGACAACCTCCGCCTGAATGGGAGCACAGGTTGCGACCGGCCCGAAGGATAACAGCGTATCCAACGTGCACGATTCGTGAGCGGAAGGCTGACGAAAAAACTTCACCCACACCGAGGTATCGACGAGGATCAGGGTGCGGCGGAGCTCAGGAGCGCTTGCGGGATGCGCGGACATCGACGGTCAACGCCACACCCCCCCGAAGCGCCCTGAGCTCTTCGAGCTTGTGGCGATGGATCAACTCTTGCAGCCCCAGGACAATCACCATGGTCTTGGTCTTGGCTTTCGAGACCGTCAGCGCCTCTTGCATAAGCTGGTCCGGCACCTCAATCGTTGTGCGCATATTTTTTCCTCCAAAAGTGCATATTTTATATGCCCTATATTAGCATAGTAATGTGGGCGCGGTCAAGTCGAAGTCGGCAATTGTCGTCGTGCTGGAAAGATGGGGTCAAACCGTCCCTATTTTTGCGAAGTGTACGTGTGGCTCCAGAGGGCGTCCAAGAACTCGCGCCAGGGCACGAGGGACACAGGTCCAACGGTTCTCGGCCGCGCCTCAAGCGTCACGCAGAGATAGCGCTTCAGCCGTCGCTCTTGCGCCAACGCGATCAGCGACTTCACGTCGTGGGGCGAGACGTTCTCCTTCGCCTTGGCCTCGATGGCCGTGTGATCGCCCATGATGAAATCCACCTCAAAGCCCGACGTGGACCGCCAGGGGAGTTCCGGGGACACATTACTTAAGGGTAAAGTCGTACTTTAGCCACCTGGATGATGAGTATGTTGCTCAAGCAAGTACATGAGCTGTTGAACTTGTTGATCGATGGAGAGTCGGCGATGATTGTAGCGCCAGACGTACTCGGCCAAGTACAGTGGCAAGCGCTC
>JACQWM010000056.1 GCA_016209275.1 Candidatus Omnitrophota bacterium | reverse complement strand
GGCGAGGAGCACCCACAAGACAAGCAGAATCAGGCAGGAACTGGCGACCGTCATAGAGAGGATGGTGGACGGTGGATGGTGGATGGTGGCTTGAAAGATAGGCAATCCACAATCCACAATCCACAATCCACGATCATCTTAGAATGCGCCTCGACGAAAGAGGACGGCGGGAATCGTGCGAAAAAGAATCTCAATGTCGAGCCGCCAGCCGCGATGGCGGATGTAATAGAGATCGTACTCGATATTCCGCTGCAGCGGCAGGCGCTTGCGCCCCATCACTTGCCATAAGCCGGTCAGGCCCGGCTTGACCAGCAGCCGCTTCTGCTGCCACGGCTCGTATTGAGCCACGAGAAACGGCATTTCAGGCCGCGGGCCGATCAGGGTCATGTCGCCTTGCAGCACATTGACAAGCTGCGGAAGCTCATCGAAGCTCCAGCGTCGTAAAAAACGGCCGAGGCGTGTGACGCGAGGATCGGTCAAGTCGTTGGGCGAGCAGGCATACGGATCGGCATCGATGGCCATCGTCCGAAACTTGTACATCCGAAACAGCCGCCCGCGTTGCCCGACTCGCTCTTGCATGAAGAGCGCCGGGCCGCGCGATTCCCGCCGAATCAACACCGCCAAGAGGCCGAACAGCGGCAGACAAGCAAGCAAGGCCGCGATGGCAACGAGGATATCCCCGAACCGTTTGATGAGCTCATATCCCAACGATGGTCGGCTCGAGGGTAGATGGAGCAGCGGCAACCCTGCGACGCGCGAGAGCGGAACGCGCTCTGAGAGCGCTTCAAGCTCAGGCGAAACGATATGCACGTTAGCTGTCTGCTCATCCAGTTCGGAGACGAGATTCAACGTTTCGTGGAGCGACAACGCTTCGGTGGCCACGAAGATATCGTCCACCCGATCATCCTGGATTATGGACGCGACCTGCGCTGGTTCAGCCAGACAGCCGATGACGTCGTACCCTGCCGGCCAGGTTTCAATTTCTTCTTTCACCCGCAACGCCAACAGCCCATCGCCGAGAATGAGTGCCCGCCGCAAGCCGATGCCGCGGCGAGCCAGCCGACGCTCTAATGCGCGGGCGAGCATTCGCGACAGCGATAAACAGAGGAAGGTCAGGACCCCAAACAACAGCACGACCGGACGCCCAAAACTTGAGCCGCGCAGCAAAAACGCCACCGCCATCGTGCTCAGCATTCCCACCAGTGTCGCTTTAAGCACTTGGCCGAGCTCTGCTCGCATCGACATTGCGGGTGAACGGCGATACAGTCCCATCGCCGCACACGTCACCAGCCACATCCCCACCAGCAATGCGACGGCTTGGAGATACGGATCCACCGGGTTGAGCAGAAATCCCAAGGGCTGATCCAACCATCGCCAGAACCAATACGAGCCGAGCCAGCTACAGGTGACTAATCCCGCGTCCAGCAGCAGCAACGCAAACGTCCGGATGATGAAAAAGGCGTTGCCGAAGAGATACCGGCGCCAGAGACGCCTGGGTTCTACCAACAAGCGGAAGAGCCATTCGAATCCAAGCCGCCCAATCCACCGGGGTGCTAGCGGTGTCTTCCCTCCACAGTAATCGAACAAGGCACCTACACCCCAGAGCACCGGCACCTGAAGTGCCTCACGATGGCGCCACATCCATTTTTCCTGCTTGGGCGCTCCAAGACCCACCAGGAGGATGTGGGGTTTGGCCTGATTGATCTCGGCAATCAGCGAGGCGGTCTCCTGTTCGGAGACATAGCCGTGATGGGTGCCAGCGATTTGCAAACCGGGAAAGGTTTCAATCAATTGCTGGGCGGCCGCTTGAGCAACACCCGCCCCCCCGCCGAAGAGATACAGCCGCAGGCCGCGCGCCACCGCCATGCGGCACAGGTCGGGAAGCGCATCCCCTAAGGTAATCCGCTGCTTGAGCGGTTCGCGGGTGAGGCGCGAGGCCCACACGACACCGGCGCCATCGGCGTAGACGATATCCGCCTCATGCAGAATCGCACGATACCGACGGTCAAATACGGCTTGGTTGAAGCACTCCGCGTTGACATAGCAGATGAGATGCGACTCCGACGTCTCTGCCATCGAAGCGATGCGGGTCATGAGGTCTGGCGTTCCGAGAATATCGATGTCGATGCCGAGCACGCTCGTTCGCAGGCCTGGCCTATTGTGCGTTTCCTGAAGCGCCTCCATCATACCCATTAACTCGCCCCCTGCATCAGGCGCTTGAATTGTTGCATAGGTCTGACGAGCGGCCGCACAGCGGCGGCATGCGTGAAGCGGCGTACGACACTCGGCAGCGTCCGAATCGGGAAGAGCCCTTCCGGGGTCAGCTGCCACGTGGCGTCGCGCAGATCAAAGATGCGGTCAAATCCGCCAAGGAGTGCAAAATTTCTTTCCGCTTCGGGACCGTGCCATGCGCCCCGCCGCGCGCCGTTGGCATGCGAATAATCGTGATTTTGGTGGATCGCTGAAACAACCGCTGAGACATCGATGATCGGGATCTTGGAGGCATGCGCTTTCCAGACCAGCCAGTTATCCCAGAGCGTCCGGCCGATCGCCATGGGCGGGATCTCGCGCCACAATCCTCTGGGAAAGATGAAATAATCCATGGCATGCCGATCGTGCGGCTTCCCATACTTCTCGAGATGCCGGCGGAGGCATTCATCACTGTCAGGAGTATCGAAGTCCCACAGCTCAGCCACATCAATGTCCCATCGCCGCCCGATCAGGAGCGCCGGCCACTTGACCTCACGGGTGCGTTCCACCGCATCCAGGATATTCGTGCGGAGCATGATGTCCGCGTTGGCGTAGCCCATGACGGAGTATGCGGCGGCAGCTTCAGCCTGCGCAAACAGCGAGTTCACCAAAGGCGTGCCGTACTCGTTACGTTGCACGTTGGGGATGTGCCGAATCCCGAAACGGGACGCGATGTGCGCCGTGCCCAGATCATCTCCAAGCAGGATCACCTCACAGCGAGAGCCGAGACGCGTCCAACTGGAGATGGCATTCTCCTGGATGATTGCGGTGTGCCCTGCAAAGTGTTTTGGAATTCCAAAAATAGTCAGCATGGTCTTGGATTGATGCGCAATCGCTTTGTAATCTGGCAACGCATGTAGTGCAAAATCAACCGGACGTTGCCTGGATGGAGCTTCAGGCCCTTGAGGATAGAACTCAATGCAAGACCGTAATGCCCGCCATCCTTTGCGGCATACCACGCCCCACGCAAGTAGGCGGCGCTCAGTGCGCGGGATTTCTTCTCCATCAGCAATGGAGGAACATGGGGCAACCGAAAGAACTTCTCGGTCAGCGCAACACAGGCCGCGGCCGTGATATCACCACGCTTCGCTAGATAGCCTGGGCAGGCGCGTTCCTGAGCCCAGGGTATGGGCACGTGGTGAATCGTCCCCACTAACCCGATACGCAGCCACAACTCATGATCTTTCTTGGAAATGAAACTGGTATCCAGCCATCCCACGCGCTCCATGATCTGACGCCGCATGAATGCGGCGGGTTGTGGGATACAGTGGTTGCACCATTCAAGGGCGAACGCCAGATCCCACGGTTTCCAGTACCCCGGTCTGATGATCTTACTGTGTTCGTCGATCCACACGGATTCTCCGTACACCACGTCGACGTCTCGATGCGCCTGGAGATACTCGACGGCTTGATGGACCGCCTCCGGGGCAACCCAGCAATCGTCGGCATTCAGCCAGGTGACGATGTCCCCGCGGCTCATCTGCCATCCTTTATTGATCGCATCCGCGTGTCCGCGATCCGGTTCAGAAATCCATCGTAAGCGATTCCCATAGCTTTTCAAGAGATTGACCGTGCCGTCCGTCGACCCTCCATCAACGACGATGCACTCAATGTGCGGATAGGATTGTTGGAAGATGCTACCGAGAGTTGGCTGAAGAAAGTGCGCCCGATTCAAGCATGGGACCACAACAGAAACTACCGGCCGTTCAGTCATGTGGTATGGGCTTCCGAAATTCGAAGGTTGTCCGCGATGCATTCGGCAACGAGCTGTGAGAATTTCGCTGAATAGTGGACCAGGTCAATGTATAGCGGGCTGGTCGTATTGCTCTGAATATCCGCGCACCACACAAAATTGTTTCCTTGAGGATGACTCTTGATGAATTGAGCCATCACGGGGTATCCAAACAGTGAATAAGTATGTTGCCCAAACCCATCACGGAGGAAAGGGTTGTGGAGTTGAAGGTTGTATTTGTAAGTCGGTACCGGCTGCCAGATGAACATTGGGGTTGTTCCCACTCGAGCGGCTAAAGCTTCAATGGCGGTCTTGTTCGCAAGGTATCGCTGAATCGCACGATGCAATAGCTGGGGATCGTCATATTGACGTTCAACCGCGTAGGCGATGAGTCGGTCAACGATGTTTTTCGGCCCCCCGTTGCTCCGCTGGGCGATGTACGCCGCTGAGACATGCTCTTCAATGAACCGAAGTGGAGCGCCTAACCGCGACAACCTGACTCGGCGAATCGCCCGTTCCCACCAGTGGGCAGAGGCCGTGTTAAAAAAATCTCCCCGCGCATAATAGAAATCATTCAAGCCATCGAGGAAAATCGCCAGATCCGGTATGGCTCCCTGCCGAACCAGCATGTCGAACCGTTGCCGCTCCTGGGTTGAGGAGAAGTAACCTACGCCAAAATTGTAGACGCGCACCGGTTTTGGACGGGGCGTGCTGTTCAGGCGACACTGCAAAAATGCGGCCATGGTTTGGTCATCTGGCAGGCCGTAATTGAAGGCCGTCGACCCGCCGAAGAGGAAAATCGTCAGATAGCGGTTTCGGTCAATGGGCCACCGCCCCTGATCGGGAACTTCGCGAAATCCTGCGTCATGGACGGTCACAAATCGGCCGTGAAACGGGGCGACGGTAAAGCTCCCGTCCGGGTGTATCGCGAGCGGAAGCGTCCAACTCTCATTCAGCAGCGCATCAATCTCTTGGTCCGTCAGACCAGGATACGAGGCCTGAAGCGAGACGTGATATTTCCTCGAAACCGGATTGGCGAAGCGGACCTGTTCCCTCTGCCCAAGGAGGAATTTCACGCAGAGGAGCGCTCCCGCAAGCACAACGCAGCAATTAATGACCGAGGGGCGAAGGCGTTTCATCGATGAGCTCATACCAGTGGCTCGACCGACCTTTGTTGAACGGCGACAATGCGTTCGCCTTCATGCCAGCGTTCCTGCCGGCATGGGACGAGAGCGCCTGTCCTCGTGTCGAACTGGAAGATGCGATACCCCAACCCCTCAAGGAATTCGAGGACTTGCCTGCTGGTTGCGCTCTGGTGCTGCAGGCTCCTATCAGAGAGCTCGATCATGAGCGTCGGTCGGAACCGAAGCAGCGTGTCCAGCGCGCCGTGAAGCACGAACAGCTCTGCTCCCTCCACATCCATCTTGATGAGATCAACGGACGACAATCGCTCTTCTTGAACAACAGCATCTAACCGTCGTGCTTGCCGCGCCTCTCGTCTGAGGCACCAGGTATCTTCATCTGCGAACTCCCCCAAGGTGTTACGGCCCGAATGCCCCTCGGCGGCAACAGCGAGGCTTACCTCGCATTCAGTGTTGTGTAACGCTTCGGCTCTCACACGGACATTGCGCACGCTGTTCAAGTCCAGATTTCGCTTCAACCGTTCAACCTCACGCTGACTTGGTTCAATCGCAATGACGACGCCGCGCTCCCCGACGGCCCGGGCGGCACATAAAGTATAGAGACCAAAATGAGCTCCTACGTCGATCACCGTCATTCCAGGCTCCAGGATGCGGCGCAGCCACGCAAATTCATTCGGTTCGTAGCATCGCGTGAGGAAGATGGAACGACATACCTCATCTTGGGGATAGGCCAGCACTCGAAGACCATTATACCAAGCGAGACGGAAATCGCCCGAGCGCATGCGGGAAAACCATCGCCAGAGCGCTCGTCGGAGGAGCATAGTTGGCGAGCGAACTGTCCAAGCGCTGCCCAGCTTCCATCCTGGCCATCGACAGGAGACCGGAGTCCTCGCGGCGCGCTCACACAGCCATAAGCCCCATGCGGTCGGCAATGCACGGCAGAGGCGGTCGAACACCTTCAGCGCAAATACCTTTCGCTCGATGAACACGGACGTGACCTCCCCCAATACTGTATTCCACGTGGCGTGAACCGCGAGAAATCCGCGCGGTTGCGGCATCATACTGAACGTCACGCTGCCCCAGCGTCGACCAGAGCTCGCGACATCCTTTGTGGCGATGAGGATGCGACGCATGCGATGGCGACCAATCCGCTGAACGTATTCGTTGTGGTCTGGGCACCCATCAGGACGATAGACGGCAGCGAACCCTGCCTTGTACAACATCAGCACTAAGGCAGATTCGCTGGGCACGCAGGCTGTGTAGTGGAGTCCTTGGTTGTCGGCCTTTCCTTCTTCAAAAAGCATAAGACTCGGTTGTGAATTGGGGATCACGATGGTATCGATGACCAGATAGCGACGTGTCACTTCGTACAAGGCCCGAACAGCACGAAATGGATTCTCCAAATGGTAGAGGACCCCCAAGCAGAACACCGCATCAAACTGTCCGATCGCTTGCGCCGATACCTCCTCGACGTTTTCCACGATAAACCGCACATCCGGATAGCGCCGCTGAGCTTCGAGAATGTTCCGTTGACGACCATCCAACCCGGTAACGTGCCATCCGACCTCGGCGAGGTATCGGGTAAAATAACCGAACCCGCAACCGACATCGAGTGCTGTCCGAGGCTCCTCTTCGCTCAGCAGTGCGGGCACAAAACGATCCAGGAAACGTTTTCTCGCCTCGTTAAACCGCACCGCCTCCTGCTGATCAAATGAGGAAACATGCATGGCTGATCGAGTCATTTTGCTTTGCGATCACGCTGCGACAGGTAATACTCCCATCTTTCGTACGAGCCATAGCTGCAGTACCGCCTCGCAGCCCGCCCGCAGCGTCCAAGCGATCGCCGCCCCTTCAATCCCCCACACTCCAATCAACCACCACCCCAGCGCGGCGTAGAGGGGCAACTCGCAGAGGAACAGTTTTGCCACGACATCGGGCCGGCCAAACCCTTGAAGCATAATTGAGGGCACCCAACCAAGAGCATTCAAGAAAAATCCCAGCGCTAAAATCCTGAGGACGGCGCTGCTGTGGCTGGCGAATTCCACACCCAGCCAGAACTCGAGCACGTTCTTGGCGAACACCATCAAGAGGATCGCCAGAGGGCCGACCCCCCACAGGAGCAACAGGAACGCCCGGTGGAACAATCTCTGAATCTGCTGGTAATCACCGACAGTCATGGCGCTGAAACGTGGGAATAACACCATAACAATCCCGCTGGGGATAATCATGAGTCGCGTAATGATAGTGGCAGGGGGCGTATAGTACCCCACGTCGCTCATCGATAATCTCATCCCAATCAAAAATCGTTCAAGAGAGGTCACCAGCGACGCGGTCAGCATAAGGACCGTCATCCACCCCATGTAGCCGGCCAATTGTCCCAACACGCGTCTGTCAAATTGCATGATGGTTTTCAGGTAAGGTAAGAGACCGAGTACTAGGACCAGCAAAACCACCGTGCTTGCCATCGTGATGATGACTTGGAGTGCGACGATGCGCGATAGATCAAAGCCCAGGTGGATCCCGAAGACGGGAGCCAGCGACAGCGCACAGTTCGTGGGTACCTTCACCGTATTAACCAGATCGAAGCGCAGTTTCGCCTCAAGCAGCCCGCGCAGGCCTGCTGAACAGATCACGAACGGGACGCCGAGACTCAACCAGAAAAGACAGTGTTGCGTCTGATGGATGAACTCTGGACGGACATGGAGCAGGCGCGTCGTCATCCAAGGCGTGAGGCCCGCCAGCAAAAAACCTCCACAGATCCCCAACCCCCCCTGCAGCAGAAGTGAGGTCCAGACCAGCTTGGCGACCGTGTGCTCTTCGGACCGCTCAAGTTCTCTGGCTACATAGCGTGTCGTCGCTCTCCCGAGCCCAAAATCGAATAGACTGAAATAGCCGAAGATGATCACCCAGGTGAGCGAGAGGATGCCAAAACGCTCAACTCCGAGGCCGGCAATCACCAACGGCGCAGCGACCAGCGAAACCAGCAGCGGAATTGCCTCTCCTGCCACGTTCATGCAGGAGTTATGAACCAGCGTGTGCCAGTCGATCGCAGTCCTCCGTCTTACGACGTGCTTAGTTCCGCACGAACCCCCACTCCCGCTCAAGCAGCTCCAAAATGCGACGGACCATGATGCGGTTGCCTTCACTCGACACGTGGACGGCATCCTGGTAGAGAGAATCAGTGGAGCGGTCAAAAACATCCAAGAGGCTGTAGATGGGCACGCGTTCTCCCTTCAGCTGCAGGAGCCTGTCCGTCATTCGCTGATACGCAGCCCCATAGGAGAGGTCGCCGACGACTTTCCGTTCGTCAGCCGTCAAACGCTTTCCGAGAGCCGGAACCGGCTGAATGAGAAAGAGTCGTCTGATCTGCCTCGACTCGGCAATGACGTTCATCATCCGGATGTATTTCTGGTACTCGCTGATGGCCAGCTGCCATTTCTCCTCCTTGGTCCAGCTCCCCGTAGGAGCCAGCAATCGCTCGGTGATCGCCTGGGTCGTTGGCTGGATCCTCATGCTCCCCTGTGTGACATAGGCGCCTCGCGCCCACGCTCGCAGTTGGCTCACGACGAAATAGCAGAGCCGTGAATGGTGCAGCAGCCAAACCCGTTGCTGAAGCTTCAAGAGCTTCCCATCGATCCACAAAGGCAAAACTGATTCTGAACTACCGTACTGATTGGTCATCGCGACAAAGTAGTTGTCGGCCGGAAACTCAAAGCTCCGGTTGGGCGATGTAACCACATAGCGCTCATTGAACCCATCCAACGTGATAACGCCATCGAGCACCTGAGCATAGAGCGCAAACAGCATGAACTGCTGCGGCTGGTGCCACGCACCCACCCCACCATTCAGCACGATAAAGCGTTTAATGTCACCCGTTCGATAGTGGGCGTTCAGCTCTCGTTCGAGTTCGTTCTGCTCAACACGCAGCCCCGCGAGTTGGCTGGCCACCGAGCCGCCGGTCAGCAGAATCACAAACACGCCCGGCTCCTTCTTCATCGGCATGTCATGCCCCAGGAGGCCAATATTATTGATTTGGACCGTATTCACCCTGACGGCGGGATTATGGACAAACGACAGGTAGGGATGCGGAAACATCAAATCCGCGTAATCCATCTGCGCAGGAACGAGTTGCTCAAGATACACATTTCGCTCACGCAGGAGTTTTTCTTGGACTGAAATCAGTTTCCCGCCCTTCCTCCAGTCAACAAGGGTCATGACGCTCTCGAGAAAAAGAAGCGCTCCTATGAGGGAACACACAACCACGCTTACTCGGAGGATGAACGTGCCCGGCGTGCGCTTACCCATTGCCGGTCGCGACTAGAGCCTGATGATAGGACGAATGTTGTGGCGGAGTGTTGGAGACACGCAGAGGGAGTGTCTCATGGGAGCTTGGCCACCACTAAGGTATGCCAGCCAAAGAAACGCTCAAGACCTCGAAACAGCGAAGCTGGCATCCAACGAAAATACCAGACACGCACATACTCGTACTTAACATACTTCTCGATGGCGTAGGGGAAAATGTGCGTCTTGCGCATCTGAAGAATCGTCAACCCTCGCAACAGCCGGCGAATCTGTCGTATTGAATACACATAGGTGACGGGGCAGCCAGTTTGAGCCTCCGAGTAGACACGGATGAGCCGATCGGCGCGCCACCATGCCCCACGCCCATAGGTCAAAATGATCCACAACGTCTTCCAGCTCCACCTGGAGTAGAGCATCAGCTTCAGTTCGGAGTGGGGGGCGAGATATTTCTGAATTTCCTCGACTGCGCGTTCCGGTCGCGGGGTGTGGTGCAAAACACCAAAACTATACACCAAGTCATAGGCCTCAACCGGAACGACCCGGCTCAACTCCTCGACATTGCCGTGGAAAAACCGGCCCGTCAATCCATACCGCTCAAAACGCTCCTGGCACAAATTCAGACTGCGTTCTGACAAGTCGATAACCGTCACCTGGGCCCCTGCGCGAGCAAAATTGACCGCGTCAGTTCCGATGCCACAGCCAATCTCTAGCACCTTTCGGCCTTGCCATCGACCGAACTGCGCAAAATCAGGAATATGCGGTTCCACAAAATATTTTCTCGCTTCCACCTCATCGAAGTATTGTCGTGTGCCGACGGAATGCGGCGAATGGCGGATATTGCACGGTTGCCGGTCCCAAAATATTTGGACATCTTCAACAAGTGATCTCTCGTCAATCATGAGGCGGTGGCAGACGAGCTTAACAAGGAGGGGGCTAAAGCTGGAACTGTCTCTCCAACGCCGAGCGGGAGGAACGTGACGTGTGGAGCCCCTTGGAGGTTCTTCGTGAGCAGACGCCAGCAGTCAAACACGGCAATCGGAGGTGCTTTCACCGGAAAGTCCTGCGCGGTCAACATCCCGAATTCCTTGCAGGGAATAGTGAAAATAACGACATCGGCTTCAGCTAAGCTCTCGGTCACGCTGGCTGCATAAGCGACATTGCCACCGAGCTGTCGGCGACATTGCTCCATGGCCCCCGGTAGCGGATCGAACACCATCGTGGGAACGCCTGCTGAAACCAGTTGAGCAGCCAGAAACATCCCGAACGATTCTTCGATCACGTCGGTGCCGGGTTTATACGCCAAGCCGAGAACCGCCACGGCAACACCGGGTGTCAGCACCTCCCTGACGCGCCCCCAGAGCCTCTGGGCGTGATGGTGGTTGAAGCGATCGGTGCTCTCGGCAATGAGGGGGGCACAGCGAAGCTGCTGAGCCAGGGAAATGATCGCCTTGTTATCGCGCGGAAAACATGGCCCCCCATAACTGGCCCCTCCCTGAAGATAGCGGGCGCCGATGCGGCTATCAAGGCCGAGGGCGCGCGTCACCACGTCCACATCAGCCCCCGGGAGCTGCTCGCACATTTCCGCAAGCATATTGGCGAATGAGATTTTTGTCGTAACAAACGTGTTAACGGCAAGTTTCGTCAGTTCGGCATTGACGAAATTCATCCGCGCAATCGGCGGCGAACTCTCCATGATCCGGTGATACACGGCTTCCAACCGCCGGCCCGCCGGCTCATCGGATTGCCCGATGAGAATGAAATCCGCCCGGAGGATATTCGGAATCACGGACCCGAGCGAGACAAACAAGGGGTTATAGCAGACGCCGAAATCTTTCCCGCACATCTTCCCCGATGACTCTTCCAGGGCCTGCTGAACCACCGTCATCGACCCCGGCAGCACGGTGCTGTTGATGACGACCAGGTGATAGTCAGCCTTCGCGGCGATCCCCTGGCCAATCTTGCGCATCGCATCGAGCACGTAGCTCAGCGAGAAACCACCGGTTGGCTCGGACGGTGTCGGCACGACCACCATCGTCACCTCGGAATCTTGGACAGCTTCGCGATGCGATCCGGTCGCCCGAAGATGCGTTCGGTACTCAGCGAGCAGGCGAGCGAGCTGTGGTTCGCTCAATCGGCTTTCTCCTCGGTGAAACGCCGCGACTACGTCGTCGTCCACATCGACGCCAGTCACCTCAAACCCTTTGCTCGCCAGCACCCCAGCGAGACAACTTCCGAGTTTTCCCAGGCCGACTACGGAACAGCGCGTCTCGGAACTCATCGCTCGGTGAGAAGACTCTGAAGATTGCTTGCAACTTCGTCACGCTGGCGATCGGCAAAGTACCAGTCGATGGTGCGGCAGACCCCTTCGTGGAAGGGGACGCAGGGCGCCCATCCCAGCAAGCGCTTTGCGAGCTGGTTATCGGCGACGCGATTTAACGGCCCGGTGGGCATCTCCGGAGCCAAGCGGATGGGAGCCTCGTGTCCGGTGTAGCGAAGAATCTGCTGGGCGGCATCGATGACGCGGATGCGCTCCGTGGTCCCAAGATTGACGGCCGTGCCGTCATCGATCCGCTCGGCCGCGAGGATCGTGCCGGAGACGATATCATCCACATAGGTCCAGTTCCGCACTTGCTCTCCCGTGCCCCAGACCACAAAGGGGTCTTCCTTGATAAAGGCGCGGGCGATCATGGCGATCACCGCGTGATTCTCCACCCCGCGGGGCCCATAGACGGTGAAGTACCGGCAGGAGGCCGACTTCATGCCGCGCTCCCGATAGTAGGCTTTCAGCGTCAGCTCGGCCATGAGTTTGGCCCATCCGTACATGTTGTCGGCGTCATATGGCGGACCCACCATCTCCTCGGTCAGATACAGCTCCTGCCGCGGGTCCATTTGGAGGTGGTTTGGATAGACGCAGCCTGAGGAGGCAAAGACGACCTTTTCGACGCCGGCTTCGCAGGCCATTCGAAAGAGTTGGCTATCTAAGAGGAGGTTGGTGGAACAGGCGACTTGATGGAGATCGACGTAGCCCCGCCCCCCATGATCCGCCGCGAGGTGAAAGACGATGCTGATCCCCTGCACCGCCGCTTGGGCTATATCGGGAGCGAGCAAATCGCCCTGGCGGAACTCAATGGTTTCTTGCTCAAGATGCGAACGCAGGTTCTCCAGCTTGCCGCTGGAAAGGTTGTCGACCACCCGCACCCGGGCACCCTTGGCCACCAGGGCATCGACAAGATGCGATCCAATAAAGGAAGCGCCTCCTGTCACTAACACATGGCGATGATTCCACATGCACGCATCCTACTGAAGGATGGATAATGACTGAGGACGACCAGGAGTTATTATAGACGATTCCGCGTTCAACTGCCACAGCGGCCTGTTGAAGTATCTCGTCGTTAGTGGATGAGGGTGGAGATTTGGAAGATGGGCATGACCCCGCCCCCTGTTGCTCCGCCGCGCAGCGGCGGCCTCGGCAACGCCAAGGCGTCGCCATTGGCGACTGCGACAGGGGGTGGGGTGAAGAGGGCGACGACGATGCCGCCGATGAGTGAATGGCGAAGATTATAACACGGAGAGGCATTTCCGACGCAGATCAATGACGGCCTGAAGCGGGATAAGCAAGTCGAGGCCGAGTAGGCCATCGATGGGGCTTTCGCCGGGCAGCTCGTGGCAGGCGAGGGTGACACGGTGAAAGCTGCGTTCAAAAATCCGTAGCTCAGGGATAATGATGAGTGGGATCAGCTCCTTGCCGCTAGCCGTGAGTGTTTCCCGAAATTGGGTTGATTGGGCCGGGTTAACCCCGATCGCCAATGCGGCCTTCGGGGGCACCATGGTGGTGGTCGCTCCCGTATCCACGGCAACGCGGACAAGACGACTCCCTTGTGGGCCCGTCAGGCGCACATAGATGATGAGAAGTCCAGCTTCGAAAAGGAGAGGATACTCAGGCACGGAACGCGACCGCGTATCCCTGGGGGAGGGTCTTCTCCGAATACAGGACGACGCTGAGCTCCTTCACGTCTGTCCACCGGTCGTACATCTCATTACGGTGCGGGGAGTGCGCGAGCAAGCGCCCGCGCAGTGGCACCTGCGTGTGAGGATCCAATCGATCCACCCCCACCAGCAGCCACTCGCGTCGAAACCGCCGACGGATTTGCTCAATCGATTCGCTTTTCTTCATAGGAAAAGCGTAACATGGCCACACATGCTTGTCAACGTTGCGACGCAACGTGTCAATTAACGTCCACAGCTGCATCGTCAAACCGCGAGCTGCACGCCAGCGGATCAAGGCTGATATCATCTCATCCGAGCAACCATTTCCATAATGGGGTGAAGGCAATCCGTCGGCCTTTAAACTGCTCCTCAGCCTCATGCTCCTCGGTGATGACGAGCGAACGGCTCACCTTGAGCTCCTCCATCGCTTTGACGAGGCTGCGCAGCTCTCGGTCCTTGGTCCGGGCATCTTCCACATGCCAGCAAACCTGAATCAGTTGCTTGACCTTGGTGCCTTCCTTGATCACGAAATCCACCTCTCGGTGATGGAGGTCTTTCCAGTAATACAGCTCAGCGTCCGGGTGAAGGACCTGCTGACGCTTCAAGTGCAAGAAGACCACATTTTCGGCGAGCCGTCCGATATTCTCGGAAAATCGGAAGCCAACCGTGTTGCTCAGGCCGGTGTCAATGGCGTAGACTTTGCGGGGATTCTTCTCCTGCTCCCGCACTTTGAAGGAGAAGCGCTTCACAAAGAAGACGAGATACACCTGCTCCAGGTAGCTGGAGAACTTCTCCACCGTCCCCGGAGAGAGTTTCAAGAATTTCGCCAGCGAATGAAAGGTGGTCAACGTGGCCACATGGCTCAGGTAGTGCTTGATCAGCGCCTTCAGTTCCTGCGGCTTGCGGACCTTGAAGCGCCGCAATAGATCTTTCGTGACCAAGTCCTCGAAGTAGCTCAGCAAGATCGCCTGCTTCTGTTGCGACAAGCTCACCTCGGGAAAGGCGCCGAACTCCAGATACTTGCGCAACAGCCCCTGGATTTCCACTCGCTTGTTCAAGAGATCCAGCCGATCGTTGACGGCCACGCCGTTAAACGCCAGGAACTCTGTGAAGGATAAGGGGAACACGGTCACATCGAGGTGCCGGCCGGTTAATAGCGTGCCCAGCTCGCGGCTTAAGAGCTTGGCGTTGGAGCCCGAAACCACGAGCTTGGCTTTCTTGAGTTCGTGCATGTATCGGACCCATCGCTCCCACCCGTCAATCTCTTGCACTTCATCCAGGAAGAGATAGACCGGACCTTTGGGCGTGAGAAATTCGAGATAGGTTTCATACAGCTGCTCAAGGAGTTTGATCGTCAGCTCCGGAAACCGCGGATCCTCAAAATTCGCGATCAGGATGTTCTCCGTGCGCACGCCGTCTTTGGTCAAGGCCCAAGCCGCCTGTCGCATGAGGAAGGACTTTCCCGCGCGTCGGGGCCCGGTAATCGTGAGCACCTGATTCGTGTCAAGGAACCGCTTAACACTCGCCAGATACTGGTGTCGAGGAACGCCGGTCTCCAGCTCCCTGCGCCAGAAGTTCCAGTCATTGAGGATCGCGATCAGCTCATTTTTGTTCATTATATTCACTATAGTGGTTATAATTTCGAAACGATATCTATTACAATGTTACTATAGGGGGGTCGCCGAGTCAAGCGCAGATCGCACATCGATCCGCGGCGATCGGCAGGCGTGGTGTGCCGCTGCGGCGAGCTGCGCTAATGGATAAGAGTGGAGATTTGGAAGATGGGCATGAAGAGGGCGACGACGATGCCGCCGATCACGAGGCCCAAAAATGAGATCACCGCAGGCTCAATCAGGCTGGTGAGCCCGGTGATGGCCGCGTCGACTTCGCTCTCATAAAAGTCGGCGATTTTGACCAGCATCTTCTCCAGCTCGCCGGTCTTCTCGCCGACGGCGATCATGCGGGTGACCATCGGCGGAAAGACTTTGCTCTGCCCCAGCGGATCGGCGATATTTTCCCCCTCCTTGATGCTGGAGCGGGCGGTCATCACGGCCTGCTCAACGACTTTGTTGCCGGAGGTCTTGGCGACGATTTCCAGCGACCCAAGGATGGGCACGCCGGATTTGATCAAGGTCGCTAAGGTGCGGGAAAACCGGGCAATCACCACTTTCTGCATGAGCTTGCCGATGATCGGGACTTTCAAGATCGTGCGGTCGAACCACCACCGGCCCGCCGGGGTGCCCAGCCAAACCTTCAAGCCGATAACCGCCATCACGAGGAGGATCGCTTCATAAATCACGTAGCGCGCCATAAACTCGCTGAGCCCTAAGAGGAGCATGGTCGGCAAGGGCAGCTTGCCTCCCAGGGAAACGAAGATATCGCGAAACTTCGGCACGATGTAGATGAGGAGGAACGTGGTAATACCGAATGCCAGGATGGTGACGAAGGCCGGGTAAAAGAGGCTGCTGGAGACTTTCTTCTGGAGCGCGCTGACTTTCTCGACGTAGCTGGCGACCCGGTCAAGGATTTCATCGAGCCGCCCTGAGGACTCGCCTGCCCGCACCATATTGACGAAAAAGTCGGAGAAAATCTTCGGGTGCCGTCCGATGGCCTCGGAAAGGCTCGCCCCGGCCTCGATGTCATCCTGGATTTTCTTCAGTGTTTGCCCGAAGACGCGATTGTCCATCTGGTCGGCGAGCACATCCAAGGCTTGCGAAATCGGAATGCCGCTGTCCACCATCGTGGCGAGCTGGCGCGAAAACACCACAATTTGATCCGTGCCGACCTTGCCGGAGCCGGCCTTGACCAAGGAGCCGCCGCTGGAGCGCTCGCGGATGGAGAGAATGACGAATTCGCGCTTCCAGAGCTGCTCGATGAGGGCGGCGCGGGACTTGGCGTCTGAGGTCCCGTTATGTGTCTTGCCGGCTTTGTCTTTCACGACATACGCAAACGTCGCCATGTTCGTCGCTTCGCTCCGTAGATGATTACAGTGATTATTCCTCGGTCGTGACGGCCACGACCTCTTCCAAGGTCGTGAGGCCCTGCTCCGCTTTGTGAAACCCGTCCTGCCGCAACGGAACCATCTTCAGCTCTTTCACGGCATGCTCTTTGATTTGCCACGATTGCGCGCGGGCGACGATCAGCTCCCGCACCCGCTCATCCACCGGGAAGACCTCCACGATGCCCATCCGCCCCCGGTAGCCGGTATCGCGGCACAACCGGCAGCCTTTCGCCCGGTAAAATGTCGCCTCCGGTGACGGCGCAATTTTCAGCCGCTCCAGCAGCTCGGCCGGCGGATCCACCCGCTCGCGGCACTTGGTGCACAGCTTCCGCACGAGCCGCTGCGCTTGAATGAGGCTCACACTGGAGGCCACCAGAAACGGCTCGACGCCCATGTCGATGAGGCGCGTCACGGCCGAGGGCGCGTCGTTGGTGTGCAGGGTCGAGAGCACGAGCTGGCCGGTGAGGCTGGCTTTCATGGCGATATCCGCGGTCTCAAAGTCGCGGATTTCTCCGATCATCACCACATCAGGGCTTTGCCGCAGGATGGTCCGCAAGCCGCCGGCGAAGGTCAGGCCGATGTCTGTGTTGACCTGCATCTGGGTCACGCCCTCAATTTGATATTCGACCGGATCCTCAATCGTGATGAGGTTCTTCGTCTTGCTGGCCAAGACGTTCAGCACCGAATAGAGCGTGGTGGATTTCCCCGAGCCGGTCGGCCCGGTCACCAGGATCATCCCGTAGGGCCGCTTGATCGCCATCTTGAATTGCTCAATCGATGCGGGCGTGAATCCGAGATAGTCCAGCCCCATGGAGAGGTTCGCCTTATCCAGCAGCCGCAGCACCACTTTCCCGCCGTTGGTGATCGGCAGCACGGAGACGCGGAAATCCACCTCTTTGTCATCCACGCGGACCTTGAACCGGCCGTCTTGCGGCAGCCGCCACTCCGTGATGTCCAACCCTGACATGATTTTCAGCCGCGTGAGGATCGGGCTTTGGACCGCGCGGGGCAGCCGGTGGATCTCCATCAGATGCCCGTCAATGCGATAGCGGACGCGCAGCAGATTCTTCATCGGCTCCAGATGGATATCGGAGGCATGCCGGCGCATGGCTTCCATCACCATCAGGTTGATGACTTTCACCACGGGCGCCTCATCCACCGCCCCCGCTTCATTCAGGAGGAGGGCGACCGCGGTGTCAATGTTGTCGTCCTTCGTCACCGCCACATCCTGCGTCTCCCCCTCGGGCGTCTCGGAGAGCGAGGTGGGGCTGGCGTAGATTTGCTCGATGGCTCGGAGGATGTCGGTCTCCGGCGAGAGGACCGGATCGATGGCCACCTGGGTCAGGACCTTGAGGTCATCGATCGCAAAAATATTCATGGGGTCGGCCATGGCGACGACCATCCGATTGCCGAATTTCGACAGCGCGATCAGGCGATACTGGCGCGCCATCCGCTCAGGGATGCTCTTGGCCACGTTCGGATCGATGCGGTATTTCGCGAGGGAAATCATGGGCAGGCCGAGCTCTTTGGAGAGCAGCTCGGTGAGCTTTGATTCATTGACCACACCACGATCGATCAGCAGGCGCGCAAAGCTCTTTTTGGTCTGCACGGCATCATTCACAATCGATTCAATCTGCTCCGGCGTGGCCAGCTTCTGCTCGATGAGAATCTCGGTGATGCGCTGCTTGAAACTAATCATTTAATCTCCGACCACCTCGCCGAGGGTTGTCCGGAAAATTTCATCCAACGTCGTCAGGTGCGCCACCACCTTCGCCAGGCCCTGCTCGCGCAGCGTGTTCATGCCCTGGCTGCGCGCCACCGTTTCGATTTCCCGTTCCGGCGCTCGTTTCATGACTAAGGCGCGGATCTCCGGGCTCATGACCATCGTTTCCGCGATCACCTCGCGGCCCGCGTAGCCCGAATCGAAACAGGCCTTGCACCCCTTGCCTCGCGCCAAGGACAGCGGCTCGCCTTGCTCGTCCACCAACCCCAGCCGCGCCGCCAGGCCCTTGGGCGGCTGGTAGGTCTGGGCGCATTTCTGGCACACCCGCCGCACCAGGCGCTGCCCCACGACCACCATCAAACAGGAATTGATGAGAAACGGCTCCATGCCCATGTTGGTCAGGCGCACCACCGAGCCGGCAGCGCTGTTGGTATGCAGCGTGCTCAGCACGAGATGCCCGGTGAGCGCGGATTTGATCGCCATGTCCGCCGCCTCGGCGTCGCGGATCTCGCCGATCATGATCACATCCGGATCCTGCCGCAGAATCGACCGAAGAGCTCTGGCGAAGGTGAGCCCGATGTCGGTTTTCACGTTGACCTGGTTGACGCCATCCAGCTCGAATTCAACCGGATCCTCGACCGTCACCAGATTCCGGCTCGGCGAGTCGATCATTTTGAGCAAGGAGTAGAGGGTCGTGGTTTTTCCGGAGCCGGTCGGCCCGGTGGAGAGCAGCAGCCCGTGCGGATGCTGCGCGCACTCTTTGAGCCGCTCAAGATCCCGCGCGGAAAAACCCAGCGTGTCGATGTTGAGCTTGACTTCCCCTTTGTCCAGGATCCTCAAGCACACGTTGCCGCCGAAGTTGGTGGGGAGAATCGAGACGCGGAAATCGATGAGGCGCTCATCGACCCGGAAATTAAAGTGCCCGTCCTGCGGCAGCCGGCGCTCCGCGATGTTCAGCTCGGACATCACCTTGATGCGCGAGACGATCGCCGCGTGCAGATTCTTCGGGGGAGCCTCCCCATCTTGCAGGACGCCATCGACCCGGTAGCGGACGCGCACCGTCGACTCGCGCGGCTCGATCAACAGATCCGAGGCGTGCATGCGGACGGCTTTCGTGATGATGGCGTTGGTGAACGTCACGACCGGGGCATCCTGCGTTTGGCGCAGCAGCCGCTCCGGATCCGCGTCATCGGCGGACCGCGCGGTTTCCGCGGTGCTCTCCGCCTTTTGGACCATGTCGCGAAGCGTTTCCTCCACCCCAACACCGTAGTACTGGTCGATCGCATCCTGAATTTCCTTGGCGTTGGTGAGCAGCGGATTAATGGACAGCCCGGTGAGCGTTGAGATGGTGTCCAGGGCGAAAATGTTGAGCGGATCGGCCATGGCGATGGTCAAGGTCTGCCCGATGCAGGAGACCGGCACGAGCTGGTATTGGACCGCCATCTCGCGGGAAATGAGGCCCCGAAGCATCGGGTCAAGCTTCAGCCGAGCGAGGCTGATGGGGGGGATCCCTAACCCTTGGCTGACCGCGGCGATAAAGTCGCCCTCGTTGACCAAGCCGCGCTCCACCAAGATTTTCTGCAGGCTGCCGCCGTGGTCCCGCTGGTGGGCGAAGGCTTCATCGAGCTGCTCTTGCTTGACGAGCTGCCGCGCGAGCAAGACGTTGATGACGCGTTCCTTCAGGCTCGTCGTGGTCATCGTTTCGGTTCGCTCGGCGGAGACGTTGATGGAGCCGCGGGCGCTGATGGGGCCGGCGCTGGCGGAGCTTTGGCCGCTGCCGACGGAGCCTTGGCCGCCGCCGGCCGAGTCGCGGGGCGGTAGCATTTCTCGATGGCCTTGCCGATCTCCGAGGGAGTGCTCACAAACGTCTGCACGACGCATTTCGTCAGCAGCTCGATTTCTTCGATGGCTTGAAGATTGGACGGATCGGCCATCGCCAGCGTCAAGGCGTTGCCGATGCGGTCGATCGGGATGAGGCAATATTGCCTGGCGATCTGCTCGGGGACGAGGGCGGTCAGCTCCGAGTCGATTTCGTAGTTCGCCAGCGGCAGATAGGGAAACCCGTATTGCGCGGTCAGCGCCAAAGCCACTTCATCCTCGGTCACGAATCCCAGCTGGATGAGCACTTGGCCCATCAGCCCGCCGTGCTCTTTCTGGTGGGCGAGCGCCTTCTCGAGGTCCTTGCGGTTAATCAGCCCCCGCTCGACCAGGACTTCGCCGATCCGTTTCGTGATCACCCGCTTCGCCATGAGAATCTCAACCTTATCGGTTCACGAGCCGCATGAGATCGTCGGGATCCGTGGAGCGTCCCATCGCGTCATCCAAGCTGATCACCCGGTTCATGTACAGCTCGTAGAGCGATTGGTTCATCGTGCGCATGCCTTCCTTCTGGCCGGTCTGAATCACCGAATAGATCTGGTGGATTTTCTGCTCGCGGATCAACGACCGCACCGCATGATTCACGACAAGGACTTCGCCGGCCAGCACCCGCCCCCGCCCGCTGGCTTTTGGAATCAGCTGCTGGGAGATGACGCCCAAGAGCTCCAAGGAGAGCTGGACACGCACCTGGTTTTGCTGATGCGCCGGGAAGACGTCGACGATACGGTTGACCGTCTGCACCGCGTCGGAGGTGTGCAGCGTGGCCAGCACCAAGTGCCCGGTTTCAGCGACAATCAAGGCCGTTTCAATCGTTTCCAGATCGCGCATTTCACCGATGAGAATGATGTCGGGATCTTGGCGCAGCACGTGCTTGAGCCCCTGGGCGAAGGACTGGGTATCGTTGCCCACCTCGCGCTGGTCGATGATGGATCGCTTGCTCATATGGGTGTACTCGATCGGGTCTTCGATCGTCACGATGTGGTAGTCGTTGTTGGTATTGAGGTAGTCGACCATGGCGGCCAGGGTCGTGGTCTTGCCGGAGCCGGTCGCCCCCGTGATCAGAATCAGCCCCTTCGGCTTCGTCACGAAATCGGTCAAGACCTTGACCGGCAGTCCCAGCTCCGAAAACGTCATGATGCGAAACGGCAGCATGCGGATGGCCACCCCGACATAGCCTTGCTGAATGAAGTAGTTGGCGCGGAACCGGGCCAGTCCCTCGATGGAAAACGCAAAATCGAGCTCCTTCCATCGCTCGAAGCGCTCGATCTTATCCGGCGAGAGCAGGCTGTAGGCCAGCTCCCGCACGTCATCGCCCGTCAGGGGCGAATAATCCATGGGGACCAGCCGGTCATCGAGCCGCAGATGCGGCGGGAGATTCGCGGAGAGGTGCAGATCCGTGGCCCCCTGCTCCACCACGAACCGCAGCAAACTTTCCATCGTCGGTTTCGCCGATACGGCCATCCTTTCGTCTCCTTATTTCCAGTGGTGCATCATGGCATCGACAATCCGCTGCTCGAACTGCTCGGCGTTCGTAATGCCTTCGCCGGTTAAGTGCAGCCGCTTCATGGCGTTGACCATCGCGGCGAGAATCTGGGTGCGCGAGAGTTTTAACCCGGAAGAAAATTGCGCGTCTTTCCCGAGCTTATCGAGAAAATCCACCTGCTCACGATTCAGCGAGGCAATGACGCGATGGGCGTATGTGGCAGCGCGGTCGTGTCGCATGGATGTTGTCGTTGTGGCTCCAGAGAAGAACATACCACATCCGATGCGAACACATCAAATCGATTTGGGAAGAAGTGCCTTTTGCACCTGGTGGCATTGGCATCTTATGCACCTTTCGCCACGCTCTGCACGGCGCCCAGCGCGATCCACAGGCTCACCATCGAGGAGCCGCCATAGCTGATGAACGGCAGCGGCACCCCCACCACCGGCAGGAGCCCCATCACCATCCCCATATTCACCACCGCTTGATAGGCGATCCAGCAGACCACCCCAGCGACCATCAGTCGGCCCTGGGGCTCCGGCGTCCAGCGGGCGATCCGAAGCATCCGTGCCACCAGCAGCCAAAAGAGTGCCACCACCGTCAGGCAGCCCACCAAACCCCATTCCTCCCCGATGACGGAAAAGATAAAGTCGGAATGGCGCTCGGGCAGGAAGCTGAGCTGGTTTTGCGTGCCGGCGAACCATCCGCGGCCGAACCATTGCCCGGCCCCGATGGCGATTGTCGACTGGATCAGCGTGTACCCCGCCCCAAGGGGATCGGCTTCGGGGTTAAGAAACGCCATCAGCCGGTCGCGTTGATAGTCCTTCAGCAGATGCCAGCCGATGGGCAGGCATGCCGCCGATCCGGCCGCCAGCAGGGTCATCATGCGGCGGGAGACCCCGGCGGCCCAAAGCATCCCGATCCACACCACCGCAAAGATGGTGGCTGAGCCGAAATCCGGCTGGAGGAACACGAGAAGGGCGGGACATCCGGCGATCGCCAGCGACGCCAGCACGGCGCGAGGGGCCAGCGGGGCAGGCTCGCCGGAGAGGTAGCGCGCGAGGACCCAGATCGTCGAGATCTTCGCAAACTCGGAGGGCTGGAGGCTGAACCCGAACACCGACAACCAGCGCGCCGCTCCAAGCCGCACCGCCCCTGCCACCAGCACCACCAGCAAGGCGGCGATACTCGCGCCATAGACCACCCATCCGAGATCCAGCCAGCGTTGATACGACGCCTTCCCGATGAGCAGCGAGGCGCTCATCCCGATGGCCACCCACATGGCGTGCCGGGAGGCGAGTACGGGATTCACGGTTGAGGAAGCACTCGCCATCGCCACGCCGCCGGCGGCGACCAGCCCTAAGGCCGCGGCCAGCAGCCACCGATCCCCAATCCCTAACGTATGCATCCGCGGAGTTCCGCGGATCAGATCTGCGGTCATCTGCGTTCGTCCATCACGGCGACGTATTCGCACACCGCGCGGGCGATGTCCGACGGCAACTCGCTGCCGGAGCCTCCGTGCTCCGTCACGATCGCGAATGCCGCGCGCGGCTGCTCGATCGGGCAAAAGCCGACGAACCACCCATGAGCGCGCCCCGGCACATGCGTCTGCGCCGTCCCGGTCTTCCCCGCAATGCTGACCTTCGGGCTGAACGCCCGGTGCCCGGTGCCTTGCGCATCGGCCACCACAAGCCGCATGCCCTCGCGGATGGCCTCAAAGGTCGCGGCGGACCAGGGCAGACGGCGGACGACGCCTCGATGCGGCACCGGTCGATTGGCAATGGTCTTGACCACCCACGGCTCGACCATTCCCCCCTTGGTCGCGAACGCCGAGGCCATCACGGCGGCCTGCAGCGGTGTGACAAGAATCGGCCCCTGCCCGATGGAGAGCTGTGCCACTTCGCCTTCGGTCAATCGCCGAGTTGGAAGATGTCCGGCTTGCTCATCGAGGGGCCAGCCGGTTCGCCGCGACAATCCGATCTGCTCCATGGCCGAGCGCAGCGAGGAGAGGCCGACGTTTCTGCCCATGTGTATGAAATACACATTGCACGACTGCATGAGCGCCTCGCGAAGATTCATCGGGCCGTGGCCGTCGCGATTCCAGCAATGAATGGTGCTCTTGCCGATGTTCATAAAGCCTGGACAAGCCACCGAAGCTGATGGTGTGGCGACATGCTGCTCAAGGGCCGCGCTCCCCGTGATGAGCTTCACCGTGGATCCCGGCTGGTAGACGCCGAGTGTTGCGCGGTTCATGAGCGGCGATTGAGGATCAGTCTGGTACTGATTGACCAGCGTCTGTTCAGACGCCGCAAACGCTTCCGGAGCAAATGACGGCATGCTGACCATGGCCAGCACCGCCCCGTTCTCGGGATCTAGCACCACCGCGGCTCCAGGCTGCGTTCCGAATGACGTTTCGATCAGCGATTGCAGCGGCGCATCAAGGCTCAAGACCACGGTGGCACCCGGCTGAGGCTCCCGCCGGCCGATATCGCGCACCGATCGGGCCCGATGATTCACCTCCACCAGCCGGCCGCCCGGCCGGCCGCGCAGCGCATGATCCAACGCCTGCTCCAGCCCTTGCCGGCCGATGAGCTCCTGAGGTCTAACCCCGTACTGCTTCAAGAGCGGCATCTCTTCGGCCGTGGGCTGGTTCAGATAGCCGAGGAGGGGGGCTGCGCTCATCCCAAGCGGGTAATGCCGAACCGATTCCGCCCTGACCAGCAGCCCCGGCCACTTCCATTGCTCCTCTTCCAATCGAAGCGCGGCCTCTTTGGCGACGCGCGTGACGATGGTCGCCGGAAGAAACGCCAGACTGCGCTCCCGCGTGAAGGCTCGCTGCAGCGTCTCGCGTGAGCGTCCGGTCACCGCGGCCACGCGCGAGAACAGGGCGGGAAGATCCGTCGCTTCCTGGGGAATCACCGCGATGTGAAACACGGTCTGATTGGCGGCAAGGATGCGCGCATGGCGGTCGACGATCAACCCGCGGGGCGCGGATTCGGGTACCAGCCTCAGGCAGTTCTGATCGGCCAATTGCCGGTAATGGCGGCCGCGGATCACCTGCAAATCCGCGAGCCGCAGCGCAAGAAGGCCGCAGGCCACGACGACCAGGGAGTGCAGAAACCCAAGGCGCTGCTCCATGAGCGGATTATCCAAGGGAAGAATCGGCGATACGGCGCAGAAGAAAAAAGCTCAGCACCGTCAGCCCTACCCGAACGCCGGCGAGCCCGATGGCATCCAGCGACCACAGCGCGTCAAGCCCCAACCCCACGGCGGTGACCATCGCCACACCGGCACCCACGGCCAGCGCTTGCACGCGCCAATCCGCGGCGTTCCAGCGGGCGTGCGCCAGCATGGCCAGCCACCCGACCCCCACGTAGCTCATCACGATGTGCCAGGGAAACCGCACCGCCCACACGCTCTGACAGAGCCCGGCCGCCGCGGAGAGCGCCACCCACCGATTGGGCTGCGCGCTCATCGCCACGACTAGCGCTACCACCAGAAGATCCGGCACCCACCAGGGCGACGGCAACACCTGTACGAGCAGTAGTTGGGCCATCCAGCAAACAATCACGAGCCGCATTCTGTAATCCCATGCCTCACTAATGACCAATCACCAAGCACCAATGACCGAACAATGACCAATTTCCCAATGACCGAATGACCAAACCATGTTGCTCGTTTGGTCATTGGTAATTCGGTCATTGGAGCTTGTTTGGTTATTGGAATTTGGTCATTGGTCATGGGGGTCATTGTTGCGGAGGCAAACATAGGACTTCTTCAAGTTGTCCGACGCGCGCAGACGGCGCGACCCATGCTGAGGTCGTGCCAGCCGCCGGATGCTTCGTCACCCGGGTGACCTCGCCGAGCCGCAGGCCTTTGGGAAACGCCCCGCCGAGCCCCGCCGTGATGACTCGATCACCCACCTGAATCTCCGCTTCCGCGTCAAGATACAACAATTCACACCGGCCGCGGCCGCGGCCCACCAGCAGCGCGGCTTCGCGGGATCGCTCTACGAGCGCTGCGATGCGGCTCTCCGGATCCGTCAGCAGCGTCACGAGCGCGGTGGCGGACGTGAGCTCCCTCACGCGCCCCACCACGCCCGCCGCATCCACCACGACATGATCAGGCGAGACGCCGTCGGCTCGCCCCCGATTGAGCAGAATGATCTGCTGCGTGGGGATGGTCGATCGGCCGATCACGTCAGCGACAACGCCTGTGGCGGCGGAGGCGGCCGCCAGCGCGCTGAGGCGTTTCGCGTGCTGCTGCCGCTGCTGCCAATCAGCCAGCTCGCTCTGCTGCTGTGCCAGCTGCGCTCGGAGTGCGGCGTTTTCCTGGGCGAGCGATGGCAGCCTGGGCAAGAGGCGCGCGGTGGACACCGCGGCGCTGACGACGGTGAACGGAAAACGCAGGATGGCGAGGGCGACGTGCTGGGCCGTGTGATGGATCCGGAGAGGTTGATGGAGCGCGGAAGCCGTGGCGGAGAGCAGCAGCACACTACCGACAATCACGCCCGCGCGCGCAGGGAGGCGCATCGACCAACGATCAGACTAGCGGCAATTCGCGTTTAGAACTCGGCAGGACGGCTGTTGACGGCGATCCGATTCCGCAGATACCGGATATTCTCAAGCCCCTTCCCGACGCCGAGAGCCACCGCGGTCGTCGGGTTCTCCGCAATATGCACGGGAAGCCCGGTCTCTTCGGCCAACATCTTATCGAGCCCTCGCAGCTGAGAGCTGCCGCCGGCGAGCACGATCCCTCGATCGATCAAGTCGGCGGAGAGCTCCGGCGGGGTTTTTTCCAGGGTCAGGCGGGACGCCTCCATGATGGAACGCACCGGCTCGGCGAGCGCCTCGCGCACCTCTTCTGATGTGATCGTCACGGTTTTCGGCAGGCCGGCTACCAGATCGCGCCCCCGCACATCCATCGTCATCTCCGCATCCAGCGGATAGGCTGATCCAATGCGGATCTTGATTTCTTCCGCGGTGCGCTCCCCGATCATGAGGTTGTAGGTCTTGCGCATGTGCTCGACGATGGCTTGATCCATTTCATCGCCGGCGATCCGAATCGAGCGGGACACCACGATGCCATCGAGCGATATCACCGCCATTTCGGTGGTCCCCCCGCCGATATCGATGATCATGTTGCCCCCCGGCTCATGAATCGGCAGCCCCACGCCGATCGCGGCGGCCTTCGGCTCTTCCACGAGGAAGACCTCGCGCGCGCCTGCGCGCAGCGCAGAATCCCGCACCGCGCGCTTCTCCACTTCGGTGATGCCGGAGGGGATCGCAATCACGACGAGCGGCTTGTTGAGCTTGCGGGGCTGCGCTTTCTTGATGAAGTAGCGCAGCATCGATTCCGTGACTTCAAAGTCCGCAATGACGCCGTCCTTCATCGGTCGGATCGCGGAAATGTTGCCCGGGGTGCGGCCGATCATCCGCTTGGCTTCCTCGCCGACGGCCAGCACTTTGGAGGAGCCGCGCTGAATCGCCACGACCGAGGGCTCGCACAGCACGATGCCGCGGCCTTTCACATAGACGAGGGTGGTGGCGGTGCCGAGGTCAATCGAGATGTCTTGAGAGAACAGGCCAAGAAGAAAATTCCACGTTCGCTTCAGAAAGGCGCCGACCTGATTGAGCAGTTGTTTCAGCATCGACTATCGGGGATCACCGGGTGGTCACGTGGCCCTATCCTAGCAGAGCGCCTTAGCCTTGTCAACGATCCTTCGGCGTTACAGAGGATTCGACGGTCACCGTTTCCGGAGGCGTGATTTGTTGAAGATATTCAAAGAACTCAGGAAACGACTTCGCCACGCATTCAGCGCCGCGGATCGTCGTCACCCCTGAAGCGGCCAAACCGGCCACGGCCAAACTCATCGCCGTGCGGTGGTCTGCTGCGCTCTCAACGGCAGCACCGGTGAGCCGCCCCCCCTCGATCTCAATGACGTCCGGAGCCGGTGATTCAACACGAATCCCCATCCGGCGCAAGCCAGCCATCATGGACGCGACCCGATCGGTTTCCTTCACCCGCAATTCACCGATCCCGGAAAAGCGAGAGCAGCCTTCCGCGCAAGCCGCCGCCACCATGAGAATCGGCAGCTCATCAATCAACGCGGGCACCTCGGAGGGCGAAATCTGTGCTCCGCGCAATGGCCGGGCTTCAACGGCCACGTCCCCTGAGGGCTCGCCAGCGTCTTCGATAACCGCCGTGGTGATGGCCGCACCCATCCGTTGCAGCACAGAGATCCATGCCGTGCGCGAGGGATTGAGGCTCACCTGACAGAGCCTCAGGCGCGAGCCGGACACGCACGAGGCGGCGACCGCCAAAAAGGCGGCGCTCGAGATATCGCCCGGCACGATCAGGCGCCCCGGCGATGTCAGAGGGCCGGACTCGATCGTCACGCGGCCGGGCTCAAACGTCACGCGGCCGCCGCATGCGCGCGCCATCCGCTCCGTATGGTCTCGAGTCGGTGTTGGCTCGATGACCGTCGTGGGTCCCTCAGCGAACAATCCGGCCAGCACGATCGCCGATTTCACCTGAGCGCTCGCCACAGGCATGGTGTAGCGAATCGACGCGAGCGGCCGTCGGCCTCGAATCGCCAAGGGCGGATACACCTCCTGGCCGCGGCTCTCGCCCTGAATCACCGCCCCCATCTCGGTGAGGGGCTCGATGACACGGCGCATCGGCCTATTCATCAGCGAGGCAGCGGCCGTCAGCCGAGCGGCCCACGGCTGGCCGGCCAGCACCCCGGCGAATAATCGCAGGGTCGTGCCTGAGTCTCCGCACCACAGATCAGCGTCGGGAGTATGAAACGGCCGTGCTAGCCCTTGGCCGACGATCTGCACGCTGGAGGAGGCGTTGCGCCGCACCGGAACACCGAGCGCCTCGATAAGCTGCAGGGTGCGCGCGCAGTCCTCGCTTGAGGGCAACGGGGTGATCTCTGTGGTCCCGCGGCAGAGTGCGGCGATGAGGAGGGCGCGATGGGCGATGGATTTATCCGGCGGCATCGTGAGCGCGCCGGCAAGCGGGGCGGCGGAGCGGACGGTGGCGTTCAAGAGGGGCTTAGAGGGCTCGGACGGAATCTCCTTCACGAATGCTGTCCTTCTTCGAGTTGGGAAGGATGGCGGCGGCGGAGAGCTCATCGTAGACTTTTTCGACTTTGACCCGGCCTAAGACTTCGCGGTTGCGCATCACTTGGAATTCTTGGCCGACGATTAAGCCTTGATTCTTCCCGAGATTCATCACAATGAAATCATACTCTCGATTGACAACGACCACCTGGCCATCCGACGCGGAGGATGCGCCGGCAGACGGCTTTGAGGACGCGGAGGCTCCGACCCCAGACGGTGTGGCGATTGTTCGGCCAACCGGTGCGGACGCGGACGCGATGGACATCGCCACCGGCGCTTCGCCGTTGACTTTCACCTTGCCCAGCTCCACGGTGGGTTCACCGCCCTCACCCGAACTGGCCTGAAGATCGGTCTTCGCTTTTTCCAGTTCCGCAATGCGCTGCCGCAGCCCGTCGCGCTCCGTTTGCAGCTGATTCAGCTTGGCCGAGACGGTCTTGGCTTCGTTGCGGCTCTGCTCAAGATCTTTCGTGATGCGGCCGATTTCCTTGTCGCGGTTTTCAAGCGATTTGGCCAGCTCCGTCTGCTTGGCGACGGCCTGCTTGAGCTGATCATCAGACGCCGCAAGATCTTGGCGCGTTTGACTCAGCTCCTGATCAACCTTCGCCTTCGCCTGCTGCACGTCATTGATTTGCCGGCGGAGGTCCGCGACTTGCGACTGCGCAGCGGCGAGTTCCCGTTCCTTCGCCAACCGTTTATTCTGCTCATCAAACTTCAGGACAATGGCCACCGCCGCCACCCCGATCGCCAAAATCGCCACTACGCTGAGCAATGGAACGAGCATCTTGCCCTGTTGTGCCCGGCGGGGCTGCGCGCGTAGGATCTGCATCCAGTCTCCTCCTTCAGTGCGTTGGTGGTGGCTCCAGTGGGGCGACTAAATTTTGCTTAATGTAGCATAACCGCCTCACTCGTGTCAATCCCCACGGCAGCTCCCCGAGGAAGGGGGCGAAGCGCTGCAGGGTATCAATGTTGCTGCGCATGATGCGGCGATTGAGCCCTCGCCGCGAGGGGGGCTTGGCATGATTGATGATCAGGCCCTGGCACGGCACGCCGGAGTGCCGTAACGCGCGAAGTGTTAGCAGCGTATGGTTGAGCGTCCCAAGGCCTGGCCGCGCCACCACGATGGCCGGCAGCTGTAATTGCTTCATCAGATCCAGCACCGTGGCCCGCGCGGTCAGCGGCACGAGCACGCCCCCGATGCCTTCGACAATGACGAAGGCGTGGCGTCGGCTTAAGTGCCGGAAGGCGTTCCGGACAACCGCCAAGCGAATCGTCTGGCCCTGCTGCCGCGCAGCTGCCTGTGGCGCCATGGGATCGCGAAAACAGATGGGATTCACGAGCCGCCACGGATCCTCGACGTCCGCCGCGCGCCGCAAGGCGATCGCATCATCCGAGACCCATCGCCATCGTCCCGCTTCCTTCATCCGCCGGCCCCCGGTGGCGATGGGCTTCATCACGCCGACATCGATGCCCTGGCGACGGTACCACGCGGCCAGCGCGCACGCCACCACGGTCTTGCCGACGCCGGTGTCTGTGCCGGTAATGAAGATCCCCCGAGGGATCTGAATCGGGCTACCCATTGCAGCGTGTGAGCTCATGTGTTAACGCTTCAACGAGCTGGTCAATCTGCTCATCGGTATGGAGCGCGGTGACCCCAATCCGCAACCGGGCGGCGCCCTCCGGCACCGTCGGAGGACGAATGGCCCGCGCCCAGTGGCCGCGCGTCCAAAGCGCCGTGCTAAGCTGCACGGCGCGCGTCGTCGCACCCACCGGAATCGGTACGACGTGGCTTGCGGACGCGGAGACCGGGATGCCGGCCGCAGCAAGCCCTGCATGCAGCCGCGCCGCCTGGCGTTGCACGCGCCGCCGATGCTCAGGCTCCCGACCCAGCACGCCTAGTGCTGCAGCGGCCGCCGCAACGACCGGCACGGCTGGCGCTGTCGTATAGATGAAGGTGCGCGCCGCATTGCGTGCATAGTCCGCCACCGTCTTCGGCCCCACGACAAATCCTCCCTGGCAGCCAAGCGCCTTGCCCAAGGTTCCCATATAGAGGAGGCGCGCATGAGGCACGTGCTGCGCTTCGGGCGTGCCGCGCCCCTGCTCGCCCAGGACAAACGCTCCATGGGCATCGTCGCAATAGAGGAGGGCGTCATGCGCCTCGGCCGCCTCCAGCAGATCCGCGAGCGGTGGTGAATCGCCCTCCATGCTGAAGACGCCTTCCGTCACGATGACGCGGCGCTTGGCCGAGGCGCTGCGCGCAAGGACCTGCCGCGCATGCTGAGGATCGTTGTGGTGAAAGACGCGGAAAGCGGCCTTTGTGGCGCGCGCGGCATCGATGAGGCTGGCATGCGCGAGCCGATCGACGATAACGGCATCATCGCGCGAGAGCATCGTCTCCAGCGTTCCGAGATTCGCGTGATAGCCGCTGGGGTAGACGATGGCGTCCTCGGCGCCGAACCATGCGGCGAGACGCGCTTCAAGCTCCGCATGCCAGCGCGTCGTCCCCGACAGCAGCCGCGATCCTCCAGCCCCCACCCCCCACTCGGCGGCGGCCTCGGCCGCCGCCTGGACGAGCGCTGGATGCCGGGAGAGCCCCAGATAATCATTGGAGCACCAATTCACGACCCAGCGCCCCTGAAGGCGCACCAGGGGCCCCTGCACCTGTTCAATCGTCACCAACTGCCGCAGCAACCCCTGATCATCAAGCTGCCGTAGCGTAAGGGAACGATCATGCACGAATTGTTCGTAACAGGAAGCAGTCAACATCTGAAGGGTGTGGTGCTTGGTGCTTGAAGGAATTACCGCACGACCATCGGAAGAAACTCCGTGCAGCCGAAGACGCCGAAGAGGCCTCGGTCCTTCAGCCACACGCCTCGCTTGAGGTATCCGAGGGCCGGCCCGATGACATTAGCCGCCATGGTCGTTTCATCGCCAAGGATGAATGTATGGGACGCGCGTTTTCCCTCATAGGTGATGCCGGTGAGCGTCATCGTCGTGGACACGGGCTTTTTGGGATGCTGCGTATCCATCACGCCCCCCACCTCAACCTGCTCGAGATGATCAATGACGCCAACGCGCTGCAGCAGCAGATCATCCGCGTGCTCCATGTGGCGCAGGGTCAGCACGCCCTGGGTTTGCGCCAGCAGCGCTGCCACGTCCGCATCGGACATTGCGGCCGCCTTCTCAACACTGTAGCCCGGCAGATGCGCGATGTCTTCGCGAATCGTCGCCTTGTGCGCGTCCCAATTGGCTATGCCGACACCCCACCAGATATCGATTTTCTCAACCTCGATGAACGACTGGGCCGCTAAGACCGCCGCCGCAGCCAAGATCCCTGGCGTGGCCCCGCAGCCCGTCATCACCACGCTGCCGGATGAACGCACGAGCGGATCAAGCGCAAACATCTGCTGCACCGCTCCGGTCCGCTTCAAGACGTCCACCACCACCAGGGACGCGCCGGTGCTGGCGAATCGCTCAATCACATTGGGAATAAACTCATTCGGCAAATTGGGCAGCGCCACGACCATGGCATCGAACGCTGCGGCGCGGCTGATCAGCTCACCCAGCGGATCATCGTCATGCTCGGCTATGACGCGGGACGCCACGGCAACACCGCCGCCTTCTTCCTGCTCCTGGCGGAGCTGCGGAAGCGCCTGGTAGCCTTCCACAAGATCGCCCGCGATGGTGGCCATGGCCGCGCCATCAAGCCCCTCTTCGCTGACGACCACGCCTCGGCTATCACACATGGCGACGAGCCGGAGCTCGTTCTTCATGCTAATAATCCGCGCCGCCGCCTTGCCTAATCCGCCCGCGCCCAGCACCGCCACTCGTATGGCCATCCTCATGCTCTCCATTCGATATCTGATATCGCTTTATCGTTCAAGCCACGTCTGGCGACAGGATTGCCGTTCAATCAACTCGGTCGGCAGCAAACGCTTAACCGGCGCGGTGCGCTTGCCGCTCTTGCGCTGATACAGCATCTCCAGGCCTTGCCGCCCCATGTCCGCCAAGGGTTGCCGCACCGTCGTCAGCGACACGCGCCCGTGCGCTGCGATGGGGTTATCATCAAATCCCACGACGGAGAACTCCTCCGGCACCCGCACGCCCTTCGCCAGAGCCACATTGATGGTTTCCAGCGCCATCTCATCGCTGGCCACAAACAGCGCCGTCGGACGATCTTTCATGGCTAGAAACGCTTCCGTCGCCGCTCGAGCGCTTGGCAACCCGAAATCCCCGTAGCGGATATACTCATCGCGCGCCGCGATCTGGTGCGCCTGCAGCGCTTTCACAAACCCGTCCAGACGATCCAATCCAGCCTGCGTCTTCAAATCGCCGGTGATCGTGCCGATCTCTCGATGCCCCAATCGCACCAAGTAATCAACGACGGATTTCGCCCCTCCCTGATTGTCGATGGCCACGCAACTGACCGGCAATTCCTGGATGTAGTGGTTCAACACCACCGTCGGAATGCCCTCATCCAAGACCCGGTCGAGCAGCTCCTCGCAGCCGGTGATGTCGGCAAACAACACGCCGTCCACGGCCGGCGGAAACGTTTTGCCGTCGGTCACATGCAGCAGCAAATCGCAGCCCAGCCGCTCGGCCGCCATGCCAGCCCCCTTAATCACCTGCAGCGCGTAATAGGAATGGAACACGCCCTCGTAGCGCGGGATGATCAGGCCGATCGTATTCGCCTTGCCTGAGGCGAGCCGCCGGGCACTTGGATTGGGATGGTACTTCAGGCGCTTCATGGCCGCGAGGACCCGCTGGCGATTCTCCACGTTGACGGTGGCGACATGATTGAGCACTCGGGAAACCGTCGTCGTTGAGACGCGCGCGGCTTTGGCCACATGGGTGATGTCAATTTTACTCATCGGCGTCTGACCGAGCCACGCGAGCCCCGGAGGGACTCACGAGATCGGCGGTCACAAAAATGAGCAGGTTGGAGCGCTCGATCGAATCATTCTGCTTCCGAAACATCGCCCCCAAGACGGGCAGCGATCCTAAGAGGGGCACTTTGGTCATGATCTTCGTCGTGGTGTCTTTCATGAGGCCGCCGAGCATGATGGTCTGCCCCCGGTCGATGACGACGCTGGTTTCCAAATTGCGCGAGGTGAACCGGGGCAGCGTGACCTCGCCGTTGAAGGTGTCGTTGGTCTTGCGCTCGCTGACTTCGGGCTTCAGCGCCATGGTGATCGTCCGAAGATCCTGCCCCACGCTGGGTGTCACGTGAAGCAGAATGCCTAAGTCTTTCGTCACGAATCCTTGGGGCGCGTTGATGAAGCGCGTTTCGCGCGTGCCGCTGATCACGTCATTGAAATCCCCATCGCCATTGAGGTCTTCCCGGAGCACCGTGGGCTTGTACTGCGTCGCATAGACGTATTCCGTCACGACCTTCATGGTGGCCGTCTGATTATTCAGGGTGGTGACGCGGGGCGCTGAGAGCGTTTTGGTTTTCCCTTGCGCCGCCAGGGCATGCAGCACCGACGAGTACTGCAGGCCGGTCAGGATGCCTTGGAACGTCAAGTTCAGGCCGTTAGTCTGATTCGAAAAATCGGTGAAATCGATCTTGCTGCCGCGGGCCAGCGTCGCTCCGGTGCTGGAGAGCTGCAGCCTCGGGCTGAAGGTCCCGTTGGCCTCTTTGCCTTTCTCCAGCGCGAAATTGCCGGTCAATTGCCCGTCAAACCCGAGCTCCATCGTATCGGTGATCGTGACTTCGATGAACCGCGCCTCAATCTGCACCTGCACCGGCGTCGCATCGAGCTGCTGCAGGAGTGCCGCGATCTGCTGCAGATAGTAGGGCGCGTGCGTGACAATTAGCGAGCCGCTGCGCTCATCCAGCAGCATCGAGCTCTTGCCGACGGTCGGCACCACCGATTCCAGCACGTCCTTGAGGCTGCGCATCTCGCGGACTTTTTTCGGCTCGAGAGCCACGCTCTCGCGCGTCTGTTTCAGCGGCTCGAAGTCGGCGAAGAATCCCGGTCCTTGGTTGAGCTGAAAGACCCTGGTCTCCATCGGCTCGGAGTCCATTTCATCGCGCGTGGCCACCCACACCGCCTCCCGATCAAAACGAAACAGCAGGCCCTGGCCCCGCAGCAGATATTCCAGGGCTCGCTGAAACGGCATGTCCACGAGATGAATCGTCACCGGTTTGGCGGACTTGGCCGCCTTCTCGGAGACGAGAATATTGACGCTGGAGCCTTCGGCCAGGAAATTGATCGCGGCGGAGAATTCCACGCCTTGAAAATCCGCGGACACCGGCTCTCCGAGCCGCTCCTGGAAGCTCTTCGCTGGTTCCGCGTGGAGCGGCAAGCACCACGCGCCAAATCCCAAGCACCAAACAAACACCAAAATTTGGGATGGAGAATGTGGGGCTGGCATTACGTGGTGGGACGGGAGGCGAGCAGTCTCGCGGTAATAAAGATGAGCAAATTTTTACGGGTGTTCGACTCTTCCGTCTGGCGGAAGAGCGAGCCGAGCAGCGGCAGATCTCCCAAGATGGGCACTTTGGTGTTGGTGGTGGAGGTCGAATCCTGCATGAGACCGCCCAGGACCACCGTCTGCCCGTCGTCCACCACAACACTCGTGGTCAACTGTCTGGTCGTAAACTCCGGCACGGACACCCCGCCGCCTAAGTCGCGGAATGAGCTGAAGGCGCTGACCTCGGGGGCCAGCACCAAGGTGATCGTCTTCAGATCTTTGCCGACGCTGGGCGTGACGTTGAGCAAAATGCCCACGTCGCGCTTCTGGAAATCCTGGGGCACATTGACGAATTGCGTCTCTCCGGCGTCATCAAAATCTCCGTCGCCGTTGATGTCGAACTGCACGAGCTGCACCTGGTAGCGCGTCGGGTAATTGAACTCATCCACCACCTTGATTTGGGCCGTCTCGTTATTGAGCGCCGTGACACGGGGGGCGGAGAGCGTCTTGCTCTTCTGCGTCTCTTGCAGCCGGTGGAGGGCGGTTTCAAACTGCACGCCGGTCAGCACCCCCTGCAGCGTCAAGTTCAGCGCCTCGCTTTCGCGGGATAAGGCGGGGAACTTAAAGCCGCTGCCGGTCGCAATCTGATGTCCCGGCCCTTCGCTGTCGACATTCGACCCAGGGCGCGTATCCCGCTTCTTTTTCGTCAGATCCACATCGCCTGTCAGCACCGACTCCAGGGACGCCTGCTCAAGGTCCGTCATCGTCAATTCGATGAAGCGGGCCTCGATCAGAATCTGAATGGGGGTCACATCCAGCTGGCTGAGCATGTTGGCGATGAGGCCGAGATGCTCGCCGGTGTTGGTGGCGATGAGCGCGCCGCTGCGCTCATCAAAGACGAGCTTGCTGCCGGAGGGCTGGGGCACCGATTTTTCAATCAACTCGCCGATGGAGGAGAGTGCCAGTTTCGGGTCCGGCTCTAGTGCTGCCATCTTCAGCGCAAAGGGCCCCAGCCCGCTGCGCAGGAAAAACACGCGCGTTTCCATCGGCTGCTTGGAAAACTCATCCGCCGTGGCCAGCAAGATGGCATCCTCGTCCAGGCGATACGCCAGCGATAGGTTCTTGGCCAAGTATTTGACCGCCTGCTCCAGCGGCAGCTGATGCGCTTTCATGGACACTTTCCGGCCCTTTAAATCCAGCTGCGGCGAGGGAATAATGCTCACCCCGGCGGCGTCGGCGAGGAATTCCATGACGTCGCCGAGCGCCACGTCAGTGAATTCAAAACTCACCGGCTGCTGCAGCTTGGCGGCCATGCGCTGCTTCCGCGCGGCCGCGAGCAAGGGGTTTGGCACCGACACCGGCGGCGGCTCCGGCGGCAGCAGCTGCGCCTTGATGACCTCATTCTCCATGAGCCGCTCATCACGCTCCAGTTGCGCCGTGGCCCGCGCGCGCTCCTCCTCCACCGCGGCCATCTGGACCTGCTCCAGCAGCCGGCGGGCGGTCGAGGCGGAAGGATCCTGGACTAACACCGCCGTGAGGAGCTTTTCGGCCACGGCATAGTTGCGATTGCGCATCGCCGCCTTGGCGTAGTTGACGGCGGTCTCCAGCTCCATCTTCTTATTGGTGAGCAGCTCTTCGAGCTGGGGAACGTTCGCCGTCTTCGCGTTCGCCGGCAGCTGCGCGCTGGCGCGCAAGCGATGCTCAAACTGCTTCAGCTCCACGCGCGCCAGCAGCCGATCCGCCGCCTTCACCAGCGGATGCGCAGGATCCAGCACGGCCAGCTCCCGCAGGGTCTCGGCCGCCTTATCGTAGGCGCCTTCGTTATAGAGGGCGAGGGCGTGCTTGTAGAGGGCTTTGATCTGCCCTTCGCGGGCGAGCCGCAGCTGCCCTTGCGCGCGCTGATCCGCAGCGGCGCGCTGCCGCTGCTTGCTGTTCGTCATCTCAATCGCCAGACGCTGCGCTTCTTCTTTCCCGCGCTCGCGCGCCGCCTCGTCCTCCTGCTGCCGTTCTCCGAGGCGCGCCTTGGCCAATTGCATGAATTGGCGGGCCAGCGGGGCAAACTGTTTCAGCTCCGTTTGCGTCGACGGAGCTTGCTCAGCCCAGGTCCGGGCTCCGAAGGACACAGCGACCGTCAAGCCTACGCACGCCGCACGCCGCACGCGATTCATGGATTCGTACTGTCCACCAACCGTACCGATGAGGGGTCAAGCGCCGCCTCTTGCGCAATCACCTGCTCGAACAATCCAATCGACTCCTCGTACTTGCCCTGCTGGAACACCTGCATCGCCTTCGCGAAGAGTTGCTCCAGCTGATCGGTCCTAACCTGATGGTCGGCCCGCTCTTTCGCGGACACAATTTGCTCGCGGGCGATGGTCACGCGGGACACCTGCGGCGGGTTCAGCTCTTGGGCTTGCGCGATCAGGCGCAAGGCCTCATCGTAGCGCTGGCGCTCGGCCCACTGATTCGCTTTCGCCAGCAGCTCATCCGCCTTGCGGGCTTTGGCTTCCTGCTCACGCTGCTGCTTCAGCAGCGCGGCTTGCTGCCGCGCCTCCATCTCGTGTGCGAGTTGCAAGGCCTGTTGCCGCTCGCGCAGCACACGCGAGCGCTCTTCCATCCGCTGCATCTGCTCTGCCGAAACCACCACCCGAACCTTCAGCCGCTCGAATTCTCCGGCCAGCTCCTGGGGCAGATGGCCGGTCACCTCGTCGAACCAGGCAAAGGTTTCAGAGGCCACCGCATTGGGCTGTTGGAAGGATCCTTCCAACCGCGCGATCACGGTATCCTGCTCGGTCTGCAATGACACCACCCGCTGCTGGGCCGCGCTGAGCTCTTTGCTCAGCGCCTCGGTGCGGGCATTGAGCGACGCCTGCACCTGGGCCAGTTCGCCGTACCGATTCCGCACGTCGCTAAACATCTTGCGGGCGTGGTCGATTTGGCCGGCTTGATCGCGCCGCGTGTTGGTGAGCAGCTCAGCCATCGCCTGCCGGATGCTGGCTTCGTTGAGCGTCAAGCGCCGGCGCTGATCAAGCTCATAGTTGCGCTTCAGCTGTTCGGTGAATTCCACGCGCAGGGCGGCCACTCGCGCATCGCGCTCGGCGATGATTTTACGTCGGCGCGCCACCAAATCCGCTCGGCGCTTCGTCAGCGCTTCCGCGGTGGAGCGCCCCAGCGTTCGCGAGACATCGGGGCTGATCTCTAATCGCGACAGATGCGCATTGAGCTCTTGCGTCTGCACATCGAGCTCTTGGCTCAGCTGTGCCAGCTCGCGCTCCTGCGCGTCGATTTCCTGCTCGAGCGCTTGCCCGATGGTTTCCTGCTGCCTGGCCTCAAACTGCTGAATCCGGCGCGTCACGTCTTTCTCATACTGTCCCCTCATCGCCTGGCGCGCCGCATCCAGCTCGCGAGCCATGCGCGCTTCCAGCTCTTGGCGCAGGGCTTCAAGCCGGGCCCGCTGCTGGGATTCCAGGCCGACGACATCCTGTTCCAACCGCTGCCGCTGCTGGGCGAGCACTTCAAGCTCGCTGTTGACAGCCGCAACTTTTGTCTTCACGCTGTCCGTCTCGGCCTGAATCTGCTTGACGTTCTGCTCCGCTTGCAGGCGGGATTGGAAGGTCGCAATGGCTTGCCGAAGAAGGGGTGCCTGCGGCTTGGCTTCCGGGGGGGCCTCCATCAGCAAGGCGGCGAGGGAAAACGACACGGGCTCAACAGGATCGTCGGTGGCCGGGGCACTCTGCTGTGCGAGTACAGCCCATGCCGGCCACCAGCACGCCACGCTCAGCACGAACGCGGCGCGTCGAACTCTGGATGAACTCAACCTAGCTGCCCTCACGTGTTGAGGTCGTTCTTGGCATTATGGCGGCGTTTTCTTGTCTTTTTCCGTGCCTGATCCCGCCGCGGATGCCAGCGTCACAACAAGTTCTTCGTGCGTATTTTTGTCTGATAATACCACCTGTTTTTGCGTGATGTCAAGCACTTTGAATCCCGCAACCTCTTGTCCGACTTGGAGAAAATACGTCTTCTTAATGCTCGCGTCTTCGAGAATCGCCCGCGCTTGCTGGCCCATGGTCACGCGGCCTTTATAGACGAACACCGGCTTGGTCGATGCCAGCTCGCCGGAAGGAGATGCCATGGACGGCCCGGCGCCGATCGGCATGGAAGCCACGCGCCGCTGCGATGAAAACGGGTTCGCTTGGACCATCGCGTTGACCATGGCGCTCGAGAGCCCCTCCGGCGTGGGCTCCTCCTTCGGCATCGGATACTGCTGCTTGACGAGATCCCACGATTCCGGCGGCAGCTCGGCATGTTTGGCGCGCGCCAATCCGGCGTACCACACACCGATGCCCATAGTGATGAGAGCTGACGCGGCTGCGACGCCGAGTGCTCCTCGCGAATTCGATGGTGTCATCATGGGTTATCGCGCATTGGGTTTTCGGCGGGGACGCTCGGTTGGCGGTTGTTCTTCGGGCCCGGACATCACCTCGGCCCCGGGCACGAGCAGATACCGCGCGAGGACCAGCTCGACATCCAAGCGATCAGGCGAGTCTGCGCCGATTAAGCGCATCGCTCGCACATCGATCAGATGCCCCGAGCGCTGGAGTGCCGCGAGAATTCTCATCAGCTGCGGCAACGACGCCACCAATCGCACGCGCAACGGCACGCGGGTCAGAAACGGCCGCTGGTCCTTGGCCTCCGCCACCGGCTCAGGATCCTCCAGCTTAAAGGCCGTGATGCTGATCAGCCCCTGCTCAAACAGGATCGCGGTCGTTTCTTTCATGAGTGCGAGCTGCACGAGCAGCCGCGGCACCGTATCGGCCGGCGGCATGTCTTTGGGAAATCCCAGCTGCTCGGGAACGGCCATGGCGCGCGCGGCGGCCACGCGTTCCAGCATGCGCTGGGCGTCATGAAGCTGTTCCTGGAAGGAGAGCTGCAAATCCGCTGAGGCCGCATCCGCCACGGACGGGGCGGTCGCGACGTCGAGCCATCGATGATAAGCGGCCTCGAGCGTTTTCTGCCGCTCGGTCAAATAATCCACCACGGCTTGGGTCGGCGGAATGCCGCTGAGCAGAAGCTTCTTCAACCCCGCGCGCGTCTGCACCGCCTGCTGATCCAGCATCGTCACATTCCCGTACCACGCCACGACGATGGCCGTCAAGGCAGTGGCCCCCACCGCGCCCAGCACCGGCCCCCACGGGATCGCGCGGGGTGCTACCATCATTCGCGCTCCGGCGCGGCCGAGCCGGCCTTCGCGGATTTCGCCTTTTTCGACGGCTCAGGCCCCGTGTCCACGACGGATTCTTCCACTATCTGCCGCTGCAGCTGAATGGTGAAGGCGATCACTTCTCTCCCGCTGGTGGCATCGGTCGCCGGCGTCGTGGACACGAGCTTGACGATCGACAATTCCGGCAGCGCTTTGAGCCGCTCCATGAAAGAATTGATCGCGGCAAACGATTTGGCGTGCCCCTCCATCATGCCGTCGATGACTTCGGTCTTGGTCGCCCGCTGCCCGGGCAGCAGCTCGCTGCGGAAGCCCTCAAGCTTCGTCAGCCACAGATCATCGGGCAGCAAGCCGACCACCTGCGTCATTAACCGGATGACCAGCGAGGAATGATCCGCCAGCCGCTCCAGCTGCTGAATCCGCCGCTCCATGCGGCGCTGCTGCTGAAAGGCCGCGCGCACCTCCGGCCGCAAGGTTTGATAGAGCTGCTCGCGCGCTTCAAGCTGCTGCAGCAGATGCAGGCGGCGGCTGCGCAGCTGCCACATGCCGCTCGCCCCCAGCAGCAGCGTAACACAGAGGCAGATCGCGCTGACCACCGCGGCCGCCTGGGTGATGAGGCGAGCGCGCTGAAGATGCTGGATGCCGGCCAGCAGATTCACGGGCGTCTTCGCGGCGCGCAGCGCTTGCAGGGCCAGGCCGATCGCGGCCATCACGCGCTCCGGTTGTTGGAGCTTGGCGGTGCCGGAGGCCAGCAGCGCCGTCACATCAAACCGCTCCACCGCGGCCACGGTCTCCATGCTGATAAACTCCTGCGCGTTGGTGAGGGCCGCCGGAGGCCCGGCGACCCAGACATGCGGGCTGCGATTTCCGAACGAGGCGCGCAGCGTTTCCCAGGTCTGGGCAAGGTCTTGCCATAACGCCTCCGCGGACGCGCTGCTGACGGGCACGACCTGCAACTGCTCGGGTGTTCGCACAATCCACTCCGCCGTCTCCTCGCTGATGAGGTGCAAGAGCGCGACCGCCTCCAGCCGCAAATTGCTCCACAGCGCATCCCAGGCATTCAGGCTCGCCAGCGCATTCGCGGTGACCTCTTTGACGGCGATGCCGGCGCGCCGGCACGCGATGAGCCGCTCATCGAGCAGCGACCGCTTCACCGCCGCCACCACCGCTCGCGGGTGCGGTTCAAGAGACGATCGCCGTGACCCGTTGCCGTTGCGAAGCCAGTGGTAATGCCACGTCGCCTGCGACACATCGAAGGGCAACTGCTGCTGCAATTCAAACTGCACGGCTAATGCGGCCCGCTGCGGAACCACCACGAGCGGGTTGATCGTCGAGAGAATCGCCGAGCCGCTGGGAATCCCGAGCACGATCGGGGCAGACAATCGCAGGGTGCTGCGCACATGGATCAGGCAGCGGGTGAGGGCTTCCGTATTGGACGTGTCGCAGGAAATTTCTTGCAGCGTCACCGCGCTGAAGGCTCGCGGAGCATTGCCGGCCCCGAGCGCGGTGTCGCGGGACGCGTGCGCCTTCGAACGCGTCACGGAGGGCGCGCTGCGCTGGGCCTCTTGCAGGATGGCAATGCGGATGGCTGAGGACCCAAGCTCAATTCCAACCCCGATCGACATGCTTCACATTATACTCAGTTTATTCGACGCGCCAGACTTTAATCGGAGATTCGTTCGGCATCGTGAAGGCGGGCGACTCCACACCGACGACCCACGTGCGCTCGGCCGGCGACGGGTCTTCCTCATCAGGCTGAATTTCCAGAATCCCGTTGACCTCTTTCGCCGCCTTGACGCGGAAGTAATGGTTGCCGTAGGGCACCTCCGCTTTCGCCGCCGTCGCCTGCGAGCTCCACGCCGACCAGGGCTCATTGTCAAACGCGTAGGAAAACACGCAATTCTCCTGGGGGCACATGAAGGTAAAGGTGGCGGCCCGGTTCATGGTAAAGCCGGCCGGACCGCTGGTAATCGTCGTCTCCGGAGACAACAGCAGCAGCTCAATCGCGTCGGAGACCGCCGGCGAGATATTGCCGGCGGTATCGATGAATTTCACATACACGGTCTGCGTGCCCCGGAGGGGATTGAGCCGCCACTGCTCGCGCCGAGTGGCGTAGAGCTCTTCCACAAACCCGGAGAGCGGATCGTTGCCAATCAGCATGCGCGTGACACTGGTCGTGGCATCGGCCGCGGAGAGCTCAAGCGTCACATACAGGCTGGTGGTCAGCAGGGCCCCGCCGTTAATCGTGAGGGTGCCGGTGGGCGGCGCGGTATCGCGCGTCACACTCCAGATGATAGGGGCCGGCGCATTGCCGATGAGATCGGCCACGCGCAGCTCGATGTTATTGACGCCGTCCTGCCAGGCCCCGCCGGCGGCCGTCAAGAGATTGGTGGAGGCGTTCCAGGTCACCGTCGCTGCCCCGCCGTTGACCAGCACCTGCAACGCGGCAGGATCAACCCCGCTGCCCCCATCCGAGACGGTCGCGGTCACTGGCGGGGCGGCCACGCTCAGCAAGCTCGCGGGTGCTGGCGCATAGCTCGGAACCTGCGGCGGGGTCGCGTCAACCCACAACTCGATGGTGATCGGCTCGCCGTGGCTACCGGCGTTGTTGAACGCCTTCACCGAGAAGGTGTGCGTGCCGTCCGTCAGCACGCTGGGCAGGCTGGCCAGATCCACGGAGGTCGCGGAGGTGTCGATGGTGTCATCAGCCGTTCCGTCGATCTGGTAGCTATAGCCGGCCACCGACGGGCTGCCGGGCGGCTCCCAGATGAAGATCGGATCGTTGTCGGGCTGCCAGGTGGCCGGGGGAATGACGGCTCCCAAGGCATCGGCTTTCGCATAGAGCACGAGAATATCCAGCTCGCTGGGCGCTACCATCGAGGGCGTCGTGGTGGCGTTGAGGAAGCCGGGCAGCACCTTAAATTTTTGGCTGGAGAGTTTGATCCCCGCGACCACCTCGCCGACCGTCATCGTGTGCTGATACTTGGAGGATGAGACATTGCCGCCCCCTTGATTGGCGCTGGCGAGCGCGAGTTCCTTGTCAGCGCCTTTGCTTTGCGCCGCCTCCGCCGTCAAGGGCAGCAGATAGCAGATAGCAGATAGCAGATAGCAACTATTGAAGACCGTATGTCTCTTCATCGTTGGATCACGGCGGTGATGCGCTGGGTCGCTTCGGTCCGGCTGCCATGCATCGCCTGGCCCAACCCGACGATGCGAAACAGATCAGACCGCGTCGTCAGCAAATGGGCGATCTCTCGAAACATGGCCAGCCGTGTCGCCTCATCCGATCCTAAGACATCGCCGAGCAGCAGATCGCCGATGCCTAACCCCTTGCTCCGCTGATCCCCGTACGGCCGCCCCGTCATGAGGCGGGACGCTAGGGCCTCTGTCATGCCAGGCAAGGCCAGCAGCACGTCGCGGCTGGCCGTATTCACATTCACCGGCCCGACCCGCACCAATTGCGGATCCAGCCGCAGATAATCCACATGGCAAATGCCATCAGCCGAAGCGCAGGTGACTTCCAGCGTGACGGTCTGCGATGCCGTCCCGATATCCGACGCTCCGGCGGGTGCGGGCCCGACCGTCATGGTGCCGATCACGATGCGCCCTTGGATATCGGTCGCCAGCAGCGGCGACCATTCCGTGAAACTCTCATCCACCCGCTGCCACCGCACGGCCATCTGCTCCCCTTGGCATCCTGAGCAGCCATAGAGGCTGATGCGGTACGTGCCATTCGGCAATCCCATCCATCGCCAATGGCCGGCCGCAGCCGCCTGGGCCGGATCAGTATGCAGATAATAGCCTTCGGTTTTCTCGGTCCACGCCTCCGATCCTTCCGAGCCTGTCCAATGCCCCTCGGCCTCCAGCCGGTAGCCGTCGACCGTGACGCGGTCCACGATTCGTGCTAACTCCGCGGTCGAAAACGGCCGCCAAGGGATGCCGCTGGCCAAACCCGCCAATTCGCCGACACCGCCCAGCGGACGGTTCAGCACGGTGACCTCGGTCGCGGGATCATGCACGATTTGGGTCAGTCCGACGATTTCCTTCAGCCCCTCGTTATCGTTTTTCAGTCCAGGCGTATACAGCTGCAGCGACGGGTACCAGCCGTCATCGACGCCGTCGCCATTGCCGTCGATGACGATGCTCGGATCCCCCTTCTCAAGGCTTTGAAAGTTGCCGGCGCCCTGGGCCGGATACTCGATTTCATCCACCACGGCTCCGTGGGTCGTTTGCAGCCTCAGCGTTGACGTTCCGCTCGGGGGCGTGGCTTTCAGCCAGTCATCATCGGGTGTGGGTGCCCCGCCCGGAAATTCCAATTGCACCGCATTCACGCCGTCGGCCATCGACCACGAAGACTTGGCCTCGATGCCATTGCCCCCCAAGCCGGTTTGGTTGTCGTTCACATCCACCGCGGCCACGAGCAGCGCATGGGGTTGAATCACCGACCCGCTGGGCAATTTGGCCACACGACCACCCCCCAGCTCACCGCTCAGCTGCCAGCCGCCGACATCAATGGCGGCGTCGCTCAGATTGATGAGCTCCACGTATTCCGCATCCGGTTGAAGGGAGATGGTCAGTCCTAGCAGATAGTATGTCCCTTCGGCAGCCGTCTTGCCAATAGCCACGCTAATTTTTCCATCCGAGCCGACCAAGAGGGTGGCGGGGTGTCGCTGCTGGTGGACCAGGAGGCGGCTGTCTCCGTCGATGGACACGTTCCCCACGGTTTGGCCGGCCGCCGCCGCGTGCACCCGCACATAGTAGCGCCCGGCCGGCACGAACAAGCTGGTCCACGTCCACCGCCCTTGCCCCCCGGCGCTGTTGAGGCAGGGGGCTCCGCCGCCCGGGCACTGCCAGCCGGAGCCTTGGGGATCGAACTCCGCCGCGGAAACATCGAACGTCATCGACGGCTCAATCATCAGCTCGTTTAATCGCACGGCTTCAATGCCGCGAACCGCCGTGCCGCCGCTGGCCGACTCCGGCACCAGCTCCAGGCCGCGAAACGCGCACAGGGTGCCGGAGGGCTCATGATTGGTCACCTGGATCGTGATGGGACCTTCTAATTGAAGCATCCCCAGCGACTCGCCGCTGTCCATTGACGATTGGGATTGGCCGCCGACCGCCACATCGCCCACCCGCACGCCGGGCAGCCCCTTCACCAGCACGCGATACGTGTTGGACGCCACGGTGATCGACCAGCTCAAGGTGGCCCCGCTGGACGTGCTCCGATAATGGCCGTGCGGCTGATCGCTCCACGTCCAAGAGCCTTGCGCTCCCTGGTCCGACATGAGAAACCGCACCGACGTCCTGGTGACCTGCGACATTTCAGGATCGGCATCGACCGCATCGGCCATATTGACCGCCACCTGCCACGGATCGTCCACCCCGGCGTCCATCAGGATCGGCAGCAATTCCGCCGCGGTGGCGGTATTGACATTCACGCGCGAGGCGCCCCCTACCGTGACATTCGCATCCCAGCTATAGACCGTCGCCACGCGCGAAAGCGGTTTGATGTCTTGCGGGGCGAGGCCGGCGATCGTCCGCAATTCCTCCAATGATTCAATGCGGCGATCATCCCCTTGGAGGGCAAACGGCTGGTATTCGTCCAGCTCATCGATGGCCCCGTCGCCGTCATCGTCGATCCCGGCTTTCCCTGGCCGTTCATCCGGGCCATGGCGGTACTCCTCGATCATGACGGCGATGTCATGAGCATCGCTGATCCCGGCGGCTTGAAGCACCTTGGTGGCATTGATCGCTCCAACACCCAGCGGATCCGGATCCGCCTGCGCGGCATTCAGGTTCGCCTTGCCGGACTCATCGGCCACGGCGATGGCATAGCGCCCCACGAGCTGCCCGCCGGTCCCCGTCGACAACCACCATTTCGATTCCCGCGCGCCATCGCCATCGACATCCGTATCGCTCCCCGCCCCCTCGGACGCCCAGAACTCCTCCAGATGATCGACGCGCGAGGCGGTCTTGTCCTCATCAAGCAACGCTCGGGCATGGGCCACACCGGCCTCGGCCAGATAGCGGGCCTGATGCGTGGCGACGAATTGCTGCGTGGCCTGCGTCTCGAGATACATGGAAAACGCAAACGCGACTCCCATGATGCCCACGACCGTCAAGACGCTCACGACAATTAAGAGCGCAATCCCCTGTTCCCCCTCAGCTCGTCGGCACATGAATGATCGTCTCAAACGATTCGGGTTTCTGTTTTCCGATGGTCAGCGCGATCCGAACGGCCTTTGGCAGCCGCCCGGTGGGAGCGCCGTCCCAGCGCGGCAGCCACTGCGCGCCGTCAAAGTACGCGACGGCGAAATTCAGCACCTCGCGGCCGCATATCTCCGCGTCTCCGGTCGCGTAATTGCCGTCGCCGGATTCGTCATCATGGCACATGAAGACCCCGGCGGACGTCGCCCAATAGACCCGCTCCACCAATCCGCTGCGGCCGGGCAAATTGCCGACAAACGCGAGCTCAGCTGAGACCGCCACCCCCTCATGCGCCACGGAGGGCTCGCCGGGCCCTACCCCCACCAACGGATAGCGGGGATTGGCCACGGCCGAGGAGAGCTCCCGCTCAAACACATCAAACAGCAAACGCGCCTGCTGGTAGCGCTCCGTTTTCAGCTGACCCGATCCCCAGGCTTTAATGACTCCGCGGAACACCAGCAAGGTCGTCGCGCTGACGGTCACGAGAATCGCCAGTGCGATGAGCAGCTCGACCAACGTCAATCCAACTGGCGAATGCCGAGCATAATAAGAAGCGAAAGGTCGAAGGTCGAAGGTCGAAGGTCGAAGGGGTGTTTGCTTCCACCTTCCACCTTCCACCTTCGACCTATCTTTACGATGGAACGCAGCGCACATACGTCATAAACACCTGCGAGCGAGGCCGGCCATTCTGCTGCCACGTGACGGTCAATTCGACGGCTTTCAGCCGTTGCTGATCCACGAGATGCGGCACGGTCAGCGGCGCGAACCGCGTGGCCAGCGTCATCCCTTCTTGCGTAATCGCTTCCTCTTTGAGCTCGGCGCAGGACTTCAGCTTCAACTCTTCCAGGATCCGCCCGGCCACGATTGAGGCCCGGCTGCTCAGTTCGGATCGATGGGAGGCCTGCAAGCCCATGGGAAAGACGCGCACCGCCCCGAAGAGTCCCACGGCGAGAATGGCCATGGCAATCATCACCTCAATCAACGAAAACGCGCGCTTCATCCTAGAAGTTTCGTGAGCGACATCAGCGGCAGAAACATCGCAATAACAATAAATCCGACGACGCCGCCGACAAACAGAATCAACAGGGGCTCCAAGAGCTGGGTGAGGCCGGCCAGCTGCACCTCCACTTCCTCTTCATAGTTATCGGCGATCTGCATGAGCATGCGATCCAATTGCCCGGTCTCCTCCCCGAGCGCGATCATGCGCGTGACCATCGGCGGAAACACGCCGGAGAGCTCCATCGGGCGAGACAGCGTCTCCCCCACTTTCAAGCTCCGCTCCACATCTTGAAGCGCCTCATCCATGACCAGGTTGGTCACGGTCGCGCGCACGGTCTCCAGCCCCGTGAGAATCGGCACCCCGGAGGCGAGCAGCGTGCCCAGCGTTCTGGCGAAGCGGGAGATCAGCAGCCGCTCCACCAGCGACCCCATCACCGGAAGATGCAGGCTGAGCTGGTCGATCAGCCGGCGCCCCGGCAGCGTCTTCAAAAACATGTTCAACGCCATGCCGCCTCCCGCCAGAACCAGCAGCACCATCCACCAGTAGGACCGCACGGCCGTGCAGATGATCACCAGGATTTGGGTGGGCAGCGGCAGATTGGAGCCGAGCTCATTGAACATGTTCATAAACGTCGGCACCACGAACGCCATCAGGATGATCAAGATCGCCACCGCCGCGACCATGACAAACGCCGGATACATCAGGGCACTTTTGACCCGCTCGCGCAGCCGCGCTTGCTTCTCCATCAGCTCGGCCAGGCGCTTGAGGATTTCATCGAGCTGCCCCCCCACTTCGCCGGCTCGCACCATGTTGACGTAAAATCGGGGGAAAAACTTGGGGTGATGGGAGAGCGCTTCGGAGAATTTCAGGCCGCCTTCAACGTCTTTGGATGCGGCGCTAAAGACGTCCCGCATGGGTCCGGGGTCTAGCTGATCGGTGACCGTCCGGAGGGAACGCAACAGCGGCATGCCGGCCTTGACGAGTGTCGCGAGCTGGCGGGTACTCAGGACAAGATGGCCACGCCCTGAGCGGCGGAATCCCATGCGGCCCTACGGTGCAGACGACGCGAAGCCTGTATCGATCACCAGATCTCCGACATGCACTTGGCTGGCCGTCGCCTGGGACACATCGCAGGCCGACAATTGCGGTCGAACTCTGACCACGGATGCGCGTCCCACGGGTGTCGCACCGCGCAGAATATTGAACACCGCTCCGGCGCGGACACCGTCTTGGCTGCCTTTATCGACGACAATGAAGTGCGAGGAGGCATTCACGTCCACGACCCGTCCGCGGACCGGCGTGGACATCGCGGCATCATCCTTGCGCACGATGATCGGCGGAAGCTCAACCGATCCTGAGGACGCGGTCGCACTGGGACGCACGGTGGATGAGGCGACGGGGTCTGGCATCGACTCTGGGGTGGCGGCTTCCGAGGTATTTGGATCGGATGGAGACGGCGCATAGCCCATCACGGAAGTCGCCCGCTCGGCTTGGAGCTTCGCGAGCTGCTCCGCCACCTGGCGATAATCGCGGTCGAGCCATGTGAGGCGCTCCCGCAGGCGCCTCACGGCATGCTGCAGGTTGGATCGGTCGTTCTCGATGGCGGCGACTTTCTGCGCGAGCTCATCGCGCTCCTTCGAGACGCTGGCGGCCCGCGCCATCTGCCGGGTCTTGTCTTCGATCAACTCCGCGTTCTGCTGCTCCAGGGTGCTCAGCTGCAGCCGGGCATCTTCCGCTTGCCGCTGGGCGGCGGCCAGTTGGTCGCGGATTGCGGCAAGATTCTCTTTGAGCGACTTGTTATCGGTCTTCAGCGACGCCACCTGCTGCATGGCCTGGGCGTATTGGGCTTCTTTTTCGGCCAGCGCTTGCTGCGCTTCGCTCAGTTGCTGAGCCAGCGCTGTCGCCTTCTGCTGCTCCTGCCACCAGAGCAACCCGACCCCGATCAGTGCCACGGCAAGCACGGCAGGCAGCGCGATTCGCGTATTCATCGACTCCAATGGTTAGGACTGCGTGAACAGCTCTTGAATGACCCAGCAGGCTGCGCCCAGCGCCACCGCGTTCTCGCCTAATTGCGCCGGCAGCACATCCACCAGGCTGGCCGGCTCTTCATACGCATACTTCTTGACGGATCGCCACACCGGCTCTAAGAGCATGGAGCCGGCCCGCTCGATGCCGCCGCCGATAATCACGACTTCCGGATTGAGCAGATTGACGAGATAGGCGATGCGGATCCCCAGCTGCATGGCGGCATGCTCCACCAGGTCTTTCGAGAGCTGATCCCCGCCCTGCGCAGCCTTGATGATCGTCTGCAAGCTGATCGCATCAATTCCGTTGTCTTCGAATTCTTGGATGGCGGTGGTGTGCCCTTCGCGGATGAGCTTCTTGGCTTGAGAGGTCAGCCCCATGTCCCACACATTCGACAAGACAAAGGAGGGGCTTTTGATCCATGTCAGATAATCCATGTCGGACGGCACGAACACGCCGAGCTGGCCGGCACTGCCCCCGGCCCCCCAATAAATGCGCCCGTGGATGATCAGGCTCGCCCCCACGTCGGAATAGAGGTAGACCAGATTGCTGACCGGCCGGTCTAACCCTAAGCGCAGCTCGCCGTAGCCGGCGAGGGTGGAATCGCTGCCGATCAAGATCGGCAGGCGCAATTCGGTTTCCAATTGATCGCGCACCGCCACATAATTCGTGCGGGTACCCTGCCGGGAGGTTTCGCGGATCGTGCCGGCGCGCTCATCCATGATGCCCGGCAATCCCACGCCGATGCCTTGGATTTTTTTTGGATCCACTGGGCTGCTCTGCATGCATTCACGGATCACGCCGCCAAGGTCCTGCAAGATCCGATCCATGTTGTGGTTGGTGCGGGGGCGGGCCACCTGATGGATCACGTGGCCGCGCAGATCGGTGAGGACGGCGCGCGTCTGGGGCGTTGCGGCATCCAACGGCCCGAGATCCACACCGAGGGAGAAGCCGGCCTTGGCATTGAGCTCCACGAGGATCGGCTTGCGGCCGCCGGTGGAGACGTCGAAGCCGCGCTCAATCACGAGGCCGCGATTGATAAACTGGGCGATGTAGTTGGACACCGTCACGATATTAAAGCCAGTGCCTTGGGAGATTTCGGTCCTGGTGAGCGGGCCGCGCTGGCGCAGCAGCTCGAGGATTTGAAAACTCTTCTCCTCGCGCTCCGTCAGACGATGCTGCACTAAGAGTGAGCGGCGTGTGATCATCCCATCACCTATACTGAAGCCTCCTGCGGCTCCGTCGCGCCTATTCGCTGAATAATACCCAATAATACAGAATGATAATAATTTATAAAGCCATCATCAGCTGCACAGGCGCCACCTCGGTGCTGGGACTATTTTTATTATTCTAGACTGTTGCTAACATTTGTCAAGACAAGCTGTTAAATAATTATAGCGGCGTAATGGTATATCGAAGGCTTGCCCGATACAATCCGCCAGACGCATCCTTAGGGACATGCACGCGACATGTCACCGAGAACGCCGCCGGCGCACCCGATGGATCTGACTGGTACACGAGAGACTTGCCAACCAGCACCGATGTCTCTTGCGTGATCCGAAGCGTGCCGCTCCCAGCCTCGGCAGTCCCTGCGCAGGTGAACGCTTCCTGCGGGAGTTGCCGCCCCTCGTCGCTCACCAACAAATAGGCAAGTTCTTGAAACACGCCATAGGGCTGTCCTGTATTCGCTTGCACAGTAAATGAAAACGTTTTCGGCAGACTGGTCTCTCCGGGGAGCAGCTTGCTGAAGGCGAGCTCTAAGCGATCGCTCTCTGCTGAGAGAATCGTCAGTCTCAACATAGATGGAACGTCAAGTTCAACAGGCAATTGCACACTCGTTCTCTCAGCAGCTACGCCTCCGGCGGCGGCGGCCAGTTGAAGGTTCACCACCCCACGGTAGACCCCGCCACGCTGCTCTACCGGAACCACCGCCCGGTAGGCAAGCTCAACGCGGCGCACCGCCAATGCCGATTCACTGGTGAGCAATGTCATCCTCGTTGAAACCGGAATTTCCTTGGGCGGAGTTCCCTCTTCCGCAATGCGCAGCGTAAGAACCGACAGTGGAAGGCTCCTCCCTTCCTCATTGAGGAGAGATCCTTCGATGATGTGAACTAACTCAATCGGGCCGGGCGCATTGCTGCTGATAAGTAGGCGAACGGGTTGCGATACAATCAGGGTTCCTTGCTCGTCACCGCGAAAGCGGAGCCTGGTCGCCGAATCGGTGTCGAGCGCCAACGACATGACGGGATAGACCGTCACCCGAATGGGGATGGTCTGGATCACGATGGGAGAGGAGCCTTCCACCGACACAAGCGAGAAGGTCATCGCCCCCACATACGACCCGGCGGCTGGAAGCGTCTGAGGTGAGCAGCCAAAGAGGATCCGCAGCGTCTCGGCCTCTCCGGTCGCTGAGGAGGTGAACAGCTCGGCGGTCCCGGAGGGCAGCGGTGTGATGGTCCGAACACGCACCGTCCCTGAGTTGCCACCGCTTATCTCGATGGTGAGCAGTGCGGGATCAAGGGTGATGCCACGCTCGTTGATGAGTGGCGCGGAGACAAGTGAAAACAGTTGGAACTGCGCGGCTGGGCTGGTTGAGAGCTGGATCGTGACTTCCTCATAGGTGGTCCGTCGCACGCTGTCCAGCTCGCCAAGATTAATGGCCGTCGAGCCTCCGCGCACCGCCGAGATCGCCATGCTCCCTGCGGCTTCCGCGCTGGCACATGCCAGCAACGCGCCAGCAGCCACACCGACCAGAGTTTTTTTGCAGCGCATGTCCCACATCATCGCATCGTCAGGTATACTTGCTATGGTCATTGATAATTAAACGCAACCCCCGAGAAATCGGGGCACGCAAAGCCACAGATCCAAGGCGATAAGACGATATCAGATATCGAAATCGATATCTGATATCGCTCGTGATATCGAACGGATGGCTGGGCTGCCGGGATCGGAGGATCTCGTTATGAATTCCTACGCGCGACACAGCCTGATCTTTCCCCGGATCAGGTTTTTTGCTGTGCTGATCGCCATAACCGCGCTCGCGCCATCCGCAGGGGCCGAAAGCGTAAGTCAAACCGTCGATGTCGTCGCAACCATCGAGCCGGAACTTTCCCTGACGGTGGCACCCCAAACAGGGAGGGAAATCGACTTTGGCACGCTCTACAGCTCGCCGACCGAACCACGCTTGTCTGACCCGATCCGCGTGGACGTCCATGTCTTCAGTAATCTCGGCCGGCCCTATCACGTGACCCACCAACTCACGCGACCCTTGACCAACGAAGCAGGAATGAGCCTCTCCCCCGAGGCTCTGCGCGCTTCCGTGAACTCGCCCGCGGATGTGATGGATCACCTTGGCCGTCAGCCTCGCACTCTCTTTGTGTCGGATGCCAGAGGCCGCTCGACCGATCAAACTGTTTCTTATCATTTAGACATCCCCCCAGGACAGGCCAGCGGCCGATACCGCGGGACACTTGTCCTGACCGTCACAGCTCTGTGACGCTTTCTAGTAGACGCCCATCCCTCTGACGTTCCGTATCTTGCGCAGGTGGCGCTGCTTCGCTCGGCAGCTCAGCCTGACCAAGACGAAAATCGACCGTGATCAACTCGGGATCATCTGTCGAGATCATGACGGCTCTCTCCGAGTCTTCGATGGATCGGAGACCCTTGAGCGGCATCCCGCAATTGAGCAAAAGCGCATGGTCTCCAAGCCCGACGTCGGAGAACCGGTAGATGCCGTCGGCGCCGGTTGTCGCCACGCGCCGGCCGTCGAGGCACATCGGCACGCCCCGCAGCGGCAGATCCGTCACTTCGAACCTCCGGCTCTGGTCGCGATCCACAAAGACCCTACCCTGAATGGCTCGGCGAATGATCACCGGGATATCCATCGTCGCCACGCCCCCCTCCGTCAGCTCGAACACCTGGCGAATGGGAACGGTGGGCAGGTACCGCAGTGGCAGACTCTCCAGCACCAGCGAGAGGGTGTAGCGGCCGCTCCCGAGATCCCGGAAGCTAAACCACCCTGAGCGATCTGTCTCCGAGGTCTTGCCGTCGATCTGCACGCGCACCTGCGGGATCCCGCGGTCGGCGGCGCTGTATGCGCCGTTGCCATCGACATCGTAAAAGATGCGTCCGCGCAGCTCTGCGCGGCCGAGCGCTCCAAAGAGGATGAGCGGCACTCGAACCTGATTAGCCCTCAGCCGCTGGACAACCGGCGTGGACATCACATAGCCTTTGGGCAGCGTTGAGACATCCACTCGCACCGGAACTGTTTTGCCAAAGACCCGGCCGAAGGTAAAGCGCCCGTCGGCTCCGGTTATCGCTGTTTTGGACGGGCCAGCCATAACCTTGATATGCTCCAATCCTTCTTCGCCGGGTTGCAGCTGGCCGTCGCCGTTGATATCGTGGAAGACCATGCCGCCGATCCGCACCCACGGGTCGAGGCGGACAACCTCGGTGTTGAAGAGTAGCCGCACCCCGCTGAACACTGAGAGCTCCACCTGGCTTTCTCTCGAGCCTTCGAAACTCACATGCTCGATGCGGCCATCCACGAATACTTCCGTATCCCTCGAGGGGTGGTAGCGAAGGCCGGCGTCCCACCCCAGCCGATCCTGCCCTGCGAGGAAGCTGCCGATGGCGCCGGTTTGTTCCTCATTCTCATAGCCGAATCGTCCTCGGAGCGACCAGCGGCCATGATCAAAGCTCGTTCCGTGCGCCAGCGATACCGTGAAGCGGCTCGGCCGCGATCGGTCGCCTGTGGCCGTCTGCTCCAGGAACCGCCATTGCTTGCCGACGCTCGCGGAGAGCCCCCATGCGAGCGGCATCGACAGGTTGAGGGAAAGCAACTCACTGTCGAAATCGGCGGTCGGGGAGGTGACGTTCCGCGTATCTTGATGTTCGACCAGCGCGCTGAGCGTCGGCGCCGAGAGGCGCGGAAGCAGACGGTCCAGTGGCAGCCGCTGGCTGGCAGAAATCCCCGTGTAGAGCTCATCGCTTGGAAAGATGCTGCCCATCCGGCGGCGTCGATTGAAGTACCCGAAGAGCCCTGTCCCATCCAGAGGCTGCCAGTCGAAGCTGGTATTCAGATCAGTGTTGAGCGCGGTCAGCTCATCAGGATTGGGAAAGAGCCGATCGCGGAAGATCTCGAATCTCCCCTGGAACCCCAGACGATCCGTCGCTTTCCAGGAGCCATCCATCAGCACCCCGCGCTGCCCCTGTCCGCCAACGCTGCCGCTAATACCTTGGAACGACTCGCTGATGTCGCGGTATCGCAGCCCGACTTTGCCTCGCCGCAGCGCGTAGGACGATCGGAGGGTATAACCGAACTTGCCCTCGCTCGTGGCAACATCGGTGTCGATGGTGAGCGGCTCCACCGGCCTGACCGTGCTGCCTAAAGAGAACACATGGTTGCTTTGCCCAGCCGCGCGATCGTCTCCATAGCCGAACAGCGCTGAGAGACGAGAACTCCATGGTTGCGTGCGGTCATCGTGAGCTACGTGAAACCCGTAGAGAAATGCGTCCTGCTCGGCCGCCGCCTCCGACGAAAGCGACGTCAGCACGCCGAAGCGTTCCTGACCCCAGACCGCCGAGGTTGTCCATGGGCTTAAACCTTTGTAGGTCATGCTCGCGCCTCGAAACCCGAGTGGAGGGATGGCGAAGGATCCCTCGCCAAACGGCACGCCGGTATCCCCTGCGACGGCGTCAAGGTGGTGCACAGGCCCCACATGGCCGTCGCTAAGCCTCGCGTACCAACCCGCCAAATCAGCGAGAGCATTCGTCCGGCTGAAAGCCACCTGAGATGACGTCATGCCGAAGGGGGTTTCCATCTCATGGCTGATCCTATGGCGCGTGCGATTTGTCGTCAGTCGATCGATACGGGAGAGGCTTTGGTCGCGCCCCGAAAACTCATACTCGAACTCATACCGCAACGCCAGCGGCGAGGCGTGCTCAATGGCCTGCGCAAGAGCCGCTTCGCGCTCAGCCTCCACCCGGACGGGACGCGGATACAGCACCTGCACCGGGATGGTGACGCGGCCCGCCTCGGACCAAACGTGCAGGAAGGTTCGGCCAGGAGTAAGGCCGATGAGCGAAAGCGTGTTCGCGTCAACCTGTGAGGCGGTGAACAAATCGGCATTGCCGATGAGCAGGCGCCGGATGTTTGGCACAACTACCGTGCGACGTTCCCCGATGATGACTTCGACGACTCCGGGAGGAGGTGATGCTGGGAGAAGCGGCTCTTGGGCGGCTGCGCACGGCACCACAACGACAAGGAGGAATCCTTGCCAGAGTTGCTGAAACCGAAGCCAGTGTGAGCGCATTCTTCGCCTCAGCGCTCAGGGAACCGACAGTTGTGTTTCCTCTGCGATGATCAGCTCTTCCCCGCAATCTGACGTGATGACGACCTGATATGTCCCCGTCCCCAGCAACGCAGAGGCCTCGGCCGCGAGCCCTGCCTTATCTCCAGGCCACAGGTAGAGAGCCGACAACTCTCCGCGATCAACCACCACATTGTCCGGTCCCATAATGTGGTAGGAGTTCGTGCAGGAAAGAGACACGTTGCCCTCATTGGCAAGGACAGCCTCAAGCTTGATGGGATGCGCAACGCTTGGAGGTGTCACCTTCGCTGATGAAAGGCGCGCCTCACGCCGCACCGTCCCCTTAACATCAACGAGAAACAAGCTACCCAATCGCGCGGCGAACTTCACGACCGCTTCGTGCGTGTCGGCGCCGACTTCGCTGCCTGGCGGCTCAGCCGGAGCCTCGGCGAGCGCCGCCTCAAAAAACAACACCGCATAGTAGCCGCCCTCCAGCGGCTGGTCCTGCGGCACGCGGATCGTGTATTCGACTGACGTGCGCTCGGAGGGCGGCAGACCGATCGTCTGCGGGTAGAAACTAATCCAGCCGGCGCACGATCGCGGCATGGTTTGCGGCGGGGCGAACTCTTTCGAACCGTCCCCTGAAGACGCATAACGCCAATCCTCAAGATAGGCTTTCACCTCAACCGGCTGATTCCCGTCGTTGACCAGCTCAATCGATCCTTGGACGACATCGCCCGGGGCGAGCGTCTGTCGAACCACCGGGTTGGTGTTGTGCACGCTCAACGCAAACGCCTGCCCGGCCCACGACACGATGAGGGCCAGGCAGGCGAAAGCGTCAACACCGCGGAGCCGGTATCTGCCGTCACGCATCATCTAGCAACGGCAATACCGCAGCCGTCAAGGGTTGACTGTCAGCGTCCACGTAACCGTCCCAGCGTAAGCACCAGCCTGTTGGTCCGGTGGGATAGGCGCAAACCCAGCTGGCACGCTTGAACAGTGGGCCAGCGTGCTGCCGACGTGGGGCGAACGATCGCCGATCGCGTAAACGAGCTCGACCACCCCAGCGGTGCCTGCCGCAGCGGAGGTATAGAGCGTCTTATTCCCCAAAGCGCGATCGCAATTGCCCATGACGCCGCCGACCGACGTGAGACCGTCTCCCGTCGTCGCCTGAACCGGCACCACGACCCATGCGCCGTTAAGGTTATTCGTGCCATTGGTCAACCCTGCCGCTGAGGTCTGATGAGCCAGCGTATAGGAGCGCCGCGACGTGTTGGCCCCGCAGAAGACCTTGAAAAACTTGTCTCCCGCCAAAGCGAGCGGCTCGTTCTGCACCCCATCACCGTCACAGTCGTTGCCTGGACAGATCGACTCGGTCCGGCGCGATAGGTTGCCGAAGTTCATCGACGGGACGATTGGACCGCCAGCCACCTCTTTCCCGTCAGGAGTGGCTGTCTTCTCCTGGATGGCGCAATCCAGAGACACGACGGAGTCCACTGCTGCGCTCACATCTGCGATACAGTTCTTCGGGCCTGCTGGACCAGACGCGTCACACACAATCGCTGATGCCAGGGCCGGGCTGAGCAACCAGGCGGCCAAGGCAACGCTACACGTTAGTGCTTTCATGAGAATTCTCCTTTCCTTATCTTCTGTTGACATTTTTTCATTGTATCACACCATCCCCTCTCTTCCCACTATTCTGTCACACACCTCCTTCCAATTCGGTCTCAACACAAGCCCGCATGAATGTTATGAAGACGGGTCGAGCACATCAGAGCCGCGGGTCCGCTCCGCCGCATCTGAAACTCCATCATTGTCGTTGTCAGGATCCACGTTATCCGTCAGCCCATCACGATCGGCGTCGAGAAATATTTCAGCTTGCACGCGCGCGACATCGGTTCTCGACTGTCCGACGGCTTCAGCTAAGTTCATCCCCTCCCCCCCTTTGGGCGAGATCTCTGAGATCATTGCCCAGGGAATTTGAAATGCGATCTGGTCTGCCTGGTGGCTGCCGAGCCGCTGGAGGGCATCGAGACACGGACGCGTCTCTGCGCGCGTCAAATTATTCGCAGTGTTCGCCACCCCCAGCAAAAGTACATCGCCTGGCCGGCACTCGGTAGCGACAAATTGCTGCAATCTGGGACATTCGGTGGCCGCGCTTTCCCAGACATCAAACCCATCTTGGCGGCGGAGAAGTCCCGTCGCGCGGTTGACCGTGAGAACTGAAAGTGGCGCGCCCCCGCGCGCCATCACCATGCCTCGCTTAAGAAACACCGTTGGTCCGCCGGATTCGAAACCACGCGAATGAATCTCTAACCGCACCGGGTCTTGCTTGACCCACCCCAAACTAAAGGCTTCTCGCATCACGTGGAACGTCTGCTTCATGCCGCGGTTAATGTCGAGGAGCCCGTAATGTTCCTCGTTCGAATAGCCGTCCGGATGGCCCAGCCATTGACCGACTACCTGCCCGCTCGCTCCGAACACCGGGTAGCTGAGTGGGAAGCCGCCTGGCTCTTGAGCAAGAAGCGAACCGCCTGGCGCCTTCCACCATTCGTCATTCCACTCAAACGCAAATCCTCCAACGCACTGATGGTTCGGGTCCGCAGCGGATAGCTGCCGGTGGATTTCGTCCCACAACGCCGTATCGGTGTCAGCCTGTAGCGCCTCATCCAACTGCCACGACTGGTGATTCCAGCTATCCGTCCCAAACTCGCTGAAAAAGAGAGGTTTGGGCGCTCCGGCGAACGCGGAGAGCCGAGTCCACGTGACGAATAGTGGATCGAGGCTACTGCCCCGGTACGCGTTGAGCCCCCACCAGTCTACGCTCGATGCCTTGGTCAAAATATCCACAAACACCTGATAGAGGCCAGGCCATTCGGCCACGTTGAGCGGATTAGGCATCGGCAGATGATCCCTTGAGAACCCGAGACTGGAGGCGACGGGATGATTCGGATCGAGCTGGTGGATGAGTTGGGCGATACGCTCAACTTCCGCAGCCCCCTGCTCGATCGTTAGGCCGCGATAGAACCTGTTCAGATTCCACTCGTTGCCGATGAGCCAACCCAACAGGGCCGGATGATTCTTGTACGCGTCGACAACCGACGTGACCTGAGCGGTGTCGATATCCAGCATCACGAGCACCATCAGATTCCTCTGATAGGCTTCATTCAAGATCTTGATGGCGGTCAGATCCGTTCCCATATCGGCGTAGGTCTTGATGGCATTCGCGCCCATCTGCTGCATCAGCTCAAAATCTTCCTTGTATCGGCTCTCTCGAAGATGCTGGCGCGCCGCGGCCAGGCTGCCGATGGTCTCGCCGGGATCCACCGGCGAGTACGCCACCCCTTTCAACTTAAACGGCGCGGCAGCCGCAAGACGCCCATCCTCCTGACGTTTGGCCACCAGCAGCTGGGTGCCCTGAATCATGACGCGGCTTGGACCAAGGATGTCCGGGCCGCCGCCGCCAACCCTTGCTTGCCGCCGTTGCCAGGCGCTGGTGTTGCCGGCTTGATCCTCGGCCTGCACCCACAGCTCCACCTGCCCGCCGGGGCTTACGTGCGCGGCGGCGAGGGGAAAGCTCCAGGTTTGGGTGGCCGCGTCGTAGCTGGCGGTGGCG
>JACQWM010000055.1 GCA_016209275.1 Candidatus Omnitrophota bacterium | reverse complement strand
CTGGGCTTCTCATAATGTTTCCGAGCCTTCAGCGCCTTGAGGATGCCTTCGCGCTCCAGCATGCGCTTAAAGCGCCGTAACGCCTTCTCAAGCGATTCGTCTTCTCTGACTTCAACTCGTGGCATGATAACTCCAGACCAACATTATAGATACCCTCGCGATGAGTGTCAATCGCTCGCTAGAGGGAAGGCCAGCCGTAGGCGCCGAGGAGCGGCACGAAGATGCAGCTGCCGAGCGGCCTGCGGACGAGGCGATGCCCTTCCTTTTTGATATGCGTCAGGATCTGGCTTTCGGCCGGGCCGATCGGCAGCACGAGGCGTCCGCCGTCCTCGAGTTGCTCCACCAGCGGCGGCGGCACGTCCGGGGCTGCCGCCGTGACGATGATGGCATCGTACGGCGCGTGTTCCGGCCAGCCCAGCGAGCCATTGCCGGTTGTCAGATGCACATTCGCATACCCGAGGGCGGAAAGTCGCTGGCTGGCGGTGGCGAGCAATTCCGGCAGCCGCTCCACGGCGAAGACGTCCAAGGCCAATTCGGCGAGGATGGCGGTTTGATAGCCTGAGCCCGCGCCGATTTCCAGCACCCGCTCATGCCCGCGGATGCGCAGGGCTTCCGTCATCAGGGCCACGATATACGGCTGGCTGATGGTTTGCCCCGCCCCGATCGGCAGCGGGTGATCTTCATAGGCGTGCGCCTGCGCTTCAGGGGGGACAAAGTCATGGCGCGGAACCCGACGGAAGGCCGCGAGCACGCGCGCATCATGGATCCCGCGGGCCCGCAATTGCGCGTCGACCATCTGCGAGCGCTGCGCCTCAAACATGGCGCGTGAGGAGGAAACGGAGGATCAGCCACAGAAAGCGGATTCCATCGCGCAGCGGCCGGATGTAGCTGGCCTCGTCCTTGTAAATGCTGCGGATCGGCACCGAGATGATTTTCCAGCGCGCCGCGGCCGCGCCCAGCACAAGCTCGGTTTCGATGTCGAAACGCCGCGCGCGCAGCGGGATGCTCTCGAGCAGTTCCTTGCGGATGAAGCGAAACCCGCATTGGGAATCCGGGATGCGCTGCCGGATGGCGTGTGAGATGAGCGTGGACATCAGCTGATTCGTCCAGCGGCGGGATCGCGGCATCGCCACGCCATTGATCATCCGATTGCCGATCGTCATGCCGGCGTGCTGATGCTCGCCGGCCTCGATGAGCCGCGCGATTTCTGCCGGATCATGCTGCCCATCGCTATCCAGGGTGACCACGCCGTCAAACCCCGCGCGACGCGCGTGCTCAAATCCGGTGCGCAAGGCCGCCCCCTTGCCCTGGTTGCGCAAATGGCTGATGACGAACGCGCCCTCCTTGGAGGCGATCGCCGCCGTCTGGTCCAGCGAGCCGTCATCGACCACGACGACGTCCAGGCCGCCGCTCTTGATATTCCCCACCAGACGCCCGATCGTCTTCTCAGCCTGAAATGCCGGAATCACGGCACAGTACTTCCCTTTCATCGCGGCGAGGTCGATGGTCGAAATCCGTTATTCGCAATTCGCTGGAAGACGAGCCACTGGTCCGGCCAGCGCGAGAGGTAGGTCTCAAACACCCCCAGATAGGCGCGCGTCAGCAGACGAATGGCTTCGCGAGGAGGCATGTTCGCGCTGGGCCAGATCGGCGGTTCGACGTGCAGCCGAAACGCCCAGGGGGCCTCGCGAATCAAAAAAATCGGCACCAGCGGGGCTCCGCTTCTGAGGCTGAGCATCGGCGGCCCTTTGGGAATCATGGTGGCGGCTCCGAGCAATGGCGCTTGGAGGGAATGGCCGGTAAAGTCCCGATCGCCCAGCAGACCTAAGACCTCGCCCCGCCGCAAGACCGCCAGGCTCTCGCGCCAGGCGCCGGATGCGCCCAGCGGGATGACGCGCACCCCGCCGCGCGCCCGTAGCTGATTGAAGAGATGGTTGACGCGCGGATCGTCATGCGATAAGGCGACCGCGGTGATGGGAAACCCAAGACGGCGCACCGCGACACCGGCAAGCTCCCAATTGCCGGCATGCGCGGTGAGGGCAATGGCGCCCCGGCCCTTGGCGAGGGCTGCGCGCAGATGCTCGGCTCCGGAGACTTCGATCTGAAACGCGGCGCCGCGCTCAAGGGCGAAAAAGTCGACCAGGTAGCGCGCGAAGTTTCGGAAAATGCTCCGGGTCACGAGGGGAATGGCCGGGTTGGATGCGCCAAGGACGAGGGCCACATTCTGCTCAACCGCCTCTCGGTCGACCGCGGAGCACCGCCACTGGCCATCCGCCAGGCGATCCGCCATCCAGGAGGTGAGCGCTGGAGGACACCATCGGCTGATCCAGCGGAGCAGACAATAGCCGGCGTATCGGCGCGTCATTGTTCCATGAGCAATTGGGCGGTGTCACGCGCGGCCTGCGGGTGGGCCAATTCGGCGCACCGCCGTCGAATGGCCGCCATCTGCTCCGGTTCATCCAGCAGATCCCGCACGGTCTGACGGACGGTCTCGTAGGAGCCGGCCCAGACGGCGGCCCCCTGAGAGACCAAGTATCGGGCGTTATAGGCTTCTTGCCCGGGGATGGGATCGAGGATGACGAGCGGCAGGCGTTTCGTCAGGGCTTCGGAGGTCGTCAACCCTCCCGGTTTGCTGACAAGCAGCGTGGCGATGTCCATGAGCCGAGGGACATCCGGCGTGTAGCTCAGCGCGACCACCCGATGCCGGAATCGCTGCGTCTTGGTCCAGACCAGCAGTTTGCCATTCAACCCGGTCAGCACGATGAATTGGCACGGATGCGGCAGCATGTCGAGATGCAGCAAGACGTCGCGCAGGCGGCCGAAGCCGCTGCTGCCCCCCATGATCAGAATGACGGGTTTGCCCAGCTCCACGCCGAATTGGCGGGCCGCGGCTGCGGGGTCATGGGGCTGAAGGAACCCCGGATCAATGGGGATGCCGAGCACCTTGACGCGCGAGGCCTCGATGCCGCGCGCCACGAAGCGTTGCTTCACCTGTTCCGACGGCACGACGTAGTAATCCACCGCGTCGTGGAACCAATAGAGATGCGGGGCGTAATCCGTCAGCACGCCGATCAGCGGCAGGCGCAGACGGCGCCGCTTTTTGAAATCTGCGACGACACCGCACGGGTAGGCTTGCGTGCAGGCAATGGCATCGGGGCGGACGGAGTCCAGCGTCTGCTCGAGCTTCACCGCATGATAGCGATGCAACAGCGCTCGGAACAGTTTCACCTGCCGGTGCACGGCGGGATTGTCATACAAATACTCCCACACATCCGGTTGGTGTCGAATGAGCGAAATATACAAACGCTGAATCGCCCAGCGAGTGACGGGACTGGCGTAGTGGAAGGCATCCACGTGGGCGATCGATGCGGAAGGATCAAGCTCGTGCAGGCTGCGCGCGATCGCCAGGCTGGCTCGGTGATGGCCCGAGCTGTTGGTGATATGCATCAACAAGACCCGTCGGCCGGCCATCGGAGCCCCGCTCGTCCCTAATCCTCCATCTTCAGCACTCGGCCGATTCGCCTGACGGCGTCTTGCAGCCGCGGGACCGGTGCGACGAGCGCGAAACGGACATACCCTTCGCCGTATTCCCCGAAGCCGCTGCCGGGGGCCACGACCACCCCGGCCTCCTGCACCAACAGGGTGGCGAATTCCAGCGAGGTCAGCGCGCTGAATTTCAGCGGGATCTTCGCCCAGACGTAAAACGTGCCCTTCGGCAGCGGCGCGTCCCACCCGACCTTCTGCAATCCGGGGACAAACGCGTTGCGCCGGCGCTCGTATTCCGCGATGGCCCGATGGACGTAGTCCTGAGGCCCTGACAACGCTTTGATCGCGGCCCACTGCACCGCGCGGAAAATGCCGAAGTCGATGTAGCTTTTCGTCTTGGCCAAGGAGGCCAGCACATCGGGGTTGCCGACCCCGAATCCTAACCGCATGCCGGGCAGGCTGTACGATTTGGACAGCGTGTGGAATTCCACCGCGACATCCCGCGCCCCGTCGACCTCCAAGAGGCTGGGGGCTCGCGCGCCGTCGAACACGAAATCCGAGTAGGCGAAATCATGCACGACCATGATGCGGTGCTGCCGCGCCCAGGCAATGACTTCCTTGAAAAATTTCAGATCCGCCACCGCCGTGGTGGGATTGTGCGGATAGCTGAGGAACAGCATCTTCGACTGCCGCAGCACGCTGCGTGGGATGCTGTGCACATCCGGGAGCCAATGCCCCTCAGCGTGGATCGGCAGATTGTAGAGAATCCCTCCCGCCATGACGACACCGTTGAAATGCACCGGGTAGGTCGGATTGGGCACGAGGGCGATATCATCGTGGTTCAGGAACGCGAGCGAGAGGTGTGAAATGCCCTCCTTGGAGCCCAGCAAGGGCAGCACGTCCGTGCGCGGATTCAGGGTGACGCGGAACTTGTTGTGGTACCACTCGGCGATGGTGTCATTCAGCGCGCGCTCCGCTTCGCCATCCTTTCGGGAATAGCGATGGTTCTCCGGATCGCGCACGCGGATCGCCAGCTCATCCAGGACGTGCTTCGGCGGCGGCAGGTCGGGATTGCCCATGCCGAGATCAATCACGTCAACACCTCGGGCCACAGCCTGCGCCTTCAGCTCATCGAGGATGGTAAACAGGTAGAGCGGCAACCGCTTCATCCGGTTCGCCTCATGAAAGATGCGCCGGTTATTGGACTGCACCTCTCGTTTCGTGCGCTCTCTCAATTGTTGCTGCACGCGCCGAATCGGCGTCATCCGTCGCACGGGCATCTTAGGCTCCTGCTCTTGCCGAAATGGCGTCAATGGCATGATACGAGCTGCGGACAAATGGGCCGGAGGTCACCCACGCGAACCCGCGTTGGTACGCCAACCGTTCATAGGCGCGGAACTGTTCCGGCGTGACATACTCCGCCACCGGCAGCGACTGCGCATCCGGGCGCAGATATTGCCCGATCGTCAGATGGGTCACGCCGGCGGCTCGCAGATCACCAAATGTGTGGAGCAGTTCCTCTGCCGTTTCCCCAAGCCCGACCATCAGGCTGGACTTGATCAGGCTCTTGGTGCCGAGTGATGCCGCGACTCCCAACACCTCCAGCGATCGCCAATACGAGGCCGAGGGCCGAACGACCGGCGACAACCGTTCAATGGTTTCGACGTTATGCGCGAAGACCTCAGGGCGCGCGTGATCCATGATCATCTGAATCAGCGGGTACCGAGCGTGAAAGTCCGGCACGAGTAGCTCAATCGTCGTGTTCGGATTACGCAGCCGCACCATCTTGACCACCTGAACGAAATGCCCGGCCCCTTCATCCGGCATGTCATCACGCGCCACCGATGTTATGACGACGTGCGACAAGTTCAGCCGGTGGACCGCGTCTGCCACCCGCTGCGGCTCATCGGCAGGCACGGCGTGTGGACGCCCATGCGAGACGGCGCAGAAATGACAACGGCGCGTGCACGTCTCCCCAAGGATCATGAACGTCAGCTGCCGCTGCGAATAGCATTCGCTGAGGTTCGGGCATAACGCGCTTTCGCAGACGGTGGTGAGCCCTAAGTCGCTCACGAGCGATCGGACGTCCCGAGCGACACCGTTCGGCGAAAATGATTGCTTCAACCAATCAGGATATTGCCGCATGTCCATCAGGTCACGCGCACGTTCACGGTTTTCAGCTTCTCGATGATGGCCTCGGTCATTTCTTTCGTGCCGACAGCGGTCGGATCATTGCGCTCTGGCTTCAGATCGTACGTCACGGCCGCGCCGTCTTTCAGCACCGCCGCCACGGCCGCATCGAGCCGCTGGGCCGCGTCGTGCTCGCCAAGATAGTCCAGCATCATCACGGCGGAGAGAATCATCGCCGCGGGGTTCACCTTGTTGAGCCCGGCGTATTTCGGGGCGCTCCCATGCACCGCCTCAAAGACCGCGATGCCCTCGCCGATGTTGGCCCCCGGGGCGACTCCCAGGCCGCCGACGAGTCCTGCGCACAAGTCGGAGAGGATGTCGCCATAGAGATTCGGCAAGACCAGCACGTCAAACTCATGCGGCCGCAGCACGAGCTGCATGCAGGTGGCGTCGACCAGCCGATCCTCGATGGTGAGGCGCCCTGCGTACCGTGGAGCCATCTTCCGCGCGGCCTGCATGAAGAGCCCATCGGTGAATTTCATGATGTTGGCCTTATGGATCGCGGTGACCTTCTTGCGGCCATGCGAGAGCGCATACTCGCAGGCGAAGGTGATGATGCGCTCCGAAGCGGTGGTGGAGATCGGCTTGATGCTAATTCCGGCATCCGGTTGGATGGGCTGCTTCGATTGCTCGGTGAGCTGGGCGATGAGCTGACGCGTGTAGGGCTCTCCTGCGGCGAACTCGATGCCGGCGTACAGATCCTCGGTATTTTCACGCACCAAGATGATGTTCACCTGCTGAAACGGGCTGCGCACGCCGGCGTAGGTCCGGCAGGGCCGCACGCAGGCAAAGAGATTCAATTGCTTGCGCAAGGCGACATTGACCGAGCGAAAGCCAGTGCCAATCGGTGTCGTGATCGGGCCCTTGAGCGCGAGCCGGTTGTCCTGAATCGACTTGAGGGTCTCCTCCGGCAGCGGGGTGTTGAACGCTTTGATGGCCTCCTCACCTGCCTGACGTTCATCCCAATGAACGGCGATGCCCGTGGCCTCCAGGCAGCGTCGAGCCGCCCAAGCGACCTCAGGACCGATGCCATCCCCCGGAATAAATGTGACGCGGTGCATCATCCGCGCTCTTTGCGCCAGGCGGACAGCCGTTCAAGCCCTTCGTCGATGTTCTTCATCGACGTCGCGAAGCTGAATCGGACATACCCTGGCGCGCCGAAGCCCTCGCCCGGCACGACGGCGACAAAGGCCTGCTCCAGCCATTCTGCGGCGGTGCGATCCGCCGATTGGCCAAGGCCGGAGACGTTGCACCACGCGTAAAAGGCTCCTCCGGGGACTGCGCAGCGCAGCGCAGGAATCCGATTGAGCCCTTGGACGATCCGATCCCGCCGCCGCTCAAACTCGGCGCGCATCTGTGCCAGCGGCTGCTGATCACCGGTGAGCGCTGCCAACGCGGCGTACTGGCTGATAGACGTGGGATTGGACGTCGAATGGCTCTGCAGATTGATCATGGCATCGGCCAGCGCTTGCGGAGCTACGGCCCAGCCGATCCGCCAACCGGTCATGCTATAGGTTTTTGACACGCCGCCAACGAGGATGATGTGATCGGCCAGCTCCGGAGCCACCGCGACGAGCGAGCGATGGATGGCGGGCGGATAGACCAGCTGGTCATAGATCTCATCGCTGATCACGATGAGGTTGCGCTCGCGCACGATGTTGGCGATGGCGCGCAGCCTGGCGTCGTCGATGACCGCCCCGGTCGGATTGCTGGGGCTGTTCAGGACGATCGCTTTCGTGGCCGGCGTGAGTGCTCCCGCCATCCGCTGGGGGTCAGGGAGAAATCCGTCACGCTCCGTCGTGGGCACGATGACGGGTGCGGCTCCGGCCAGCTCCACCATCGGCGGGTAGCTCACCCAATACGGAGAGAACACCACAACCTCATCGCCGGGCTGGCACAGGGCCTGAACGATGTTGTAGAGCGAATGCTTGGCTCCGCAGGAGACGACGGTTTGGGACGGGGCGTACCGCGTGTGATGCTGGCGGTTCAGCGTTTCGGCAATCGCGCTGCGCAACTCAGGGATCCCGGCGATGGGCGTATACCGGGTGTGATTGGCTTCAATCGCCTGAATGGCCGCGCGCTTGACGTGGTCAGGCGTAGGCCCATCCGGTTCCCCGGCGGTAAAATCCAGCACGGGTTTGCCGGCCTTGGCCAGCGCTTTGGCTTTTGCCGACAACGCGAGGGTGGGCGAGCTTTCAATGTGCGCAAGGCGTTCGGCGATCCGCCCTCGCCCGTCTACAAGCCCTTCTTTTTTCGAGTCCATAGGCCACGCAACCCCTCAAGAAATCCTTTCGGCTTCTCCGTCTCCTGCTCCGCGGGCGACGCGGGCGCTTGCCCTGCGGCAGGAGCTACCACTGCGGCAGCGCTGGTCTTCGGGGCAGGAGCCGTCTGGTGAAGGGCGGCGTCAAGGCTAAACGTCAAGACGGCTTCCTGGGCGCCGTCGCCCCGTCGGAAATTCAGCCGAGTGACTCTCGTGTAGCCTCCCTGGACATCGACGAACACCGGGGCGATATCGGCAAACAAATGCTTGACCAGCGTGCGGTTCTGCAGAATCCGAAAGGCGAGCCGCCGGGAATGCACGCTGCCCTCCTTGCCCCACGTGACCAGTCGATCCGCCAGGCGCTGCGCTTCCTTGGCCCTGGCGTAGGTGGTCTTCACTCGGCGGTGAATAATCAGCCCCTGCATCATCCCGTGGATCAGCGCCTCGCGCTGATCCGTCGGTTTGGAGAGCCGCTGGTTTCGCTTTCCGTGCCTCATGTTGAGCCTGTCATCATCCTTCTTGGGTGCTGGGCTGCTCAAGGCTCATCCCGAGCGTGAGCCCCATGCCTTTGAGGAGTTCTTCGATCTCCACGAGCGACTTTTTTCCGAAATTGCGGTACTTGAGCAGCTCCTGCGGCGATTTCTGCACGAGATCGCCGATGGTTTTGATGGTGGCTTCGCGCAGGCAATTCGCGGAGCGCACCGACAGCTCCAGCTCGGAAATCGGCGTCTTGAGCTTCTCTTGCAGCTCCTCATCCACCGGCGTTTGCACTTCCTCTTCCGGCTCTTCCGGAAGGCTGCCGAAGCTGACGAAGAGATCCAGATGCCGCTGCAGAATGTTCGAGGCATACAGCAGCGCATCCTTCGGGCTCATCGAGCCGTTCGTCCACACTTCCAAGAGTAGGCGATCGTAATCCGTGACCTGGCCGACGCGCGTGTCCTCAACGGAGAAATTCACCCGCGTCACCGGGGAGAAAAGCGCATCTACGGGGACGATGCCGATGGCCTGGCCTTCCTTCTTGTTTTTTTCGGCCGGGACATACCCGCGGCCGCGGCTGACTTCCAGCTCCATGCGGAATTTCCCCGCCTTGGTGAGCGTGCACAGATGGTGGTCGCGATTGATGATTTCCACCGTGTCGTCGGTTTCGATGTCGGCGGCCGTCACGGAACCCTTCTTGTCCTTCTCAATGACGATCGTTTTCGGCTGGCGCGAATGGGCCCGCAGGACCAACTGCTTGATGTTCAGGACAATCTGGGTCACATCCTCCTGGACGCCAGGGAGCGTGCTGAACTCATGCAGCACCCCGTCGAACTTGACGGAGGTGACCGCGGCCCCCTCGATGGACGAGAGGAGCACCCGGCGCAAGCTGTTGCCGATCGTCATCCCGTAGCCGCGCTCAAACGGCTCGGCGATGAACTTCGCGTACGTGTCGGTGAGCGTTTCCTCATCGCAGATCAGTTTCTTCGGCGTTGCAAAATCTCGCCATAACGTGCCCATGCAGACCCCTCCGGGTTATTTCGAATATAACTCGACGATCAACTGCTCCTGAATCGGCAACCCAATGTCGTCTTTCGACGGCGCGCGCACCACGATGCCCTTCAGCTGCCCGGCATCCACCTGCACCCACGGGGGGACCACGCGATCCTTGGTGCGCTCGAGATTCGCCTTCACGCGGACGACCTGGCCGGCGCGCGCGCCGATAATCTGCACCGTATCGCCGATGGCCACCAGCGAGGAGGGGATGTCCACCAGCTTGCCGTTGATCGACACCGCGCGATGGGACACGAGCGCTCGTCCCTCGCGCCGCGAGGCGGCGAAGCCCATGCGGTAGAGCACGTTGTCAAGCCGCCGCTCCAGCATCTCCAGCAGCATCTGCCCGGTGACGCCTTTGGTTTTCCGGGCGACCCCAAAGTACCGGCGGAACTGGCGCTCCAGCACCCCGTACATCCGCTTCACCTTCTGTTTCTCACGCAATTGGATGCCATAGTCGGAGAGTTTCACGCGAGCCTGCCCATGCTGGCCCGGAGGAAACGACCGTTTTTCCATCGGGCATTTCGGGGTTGAGCACTTGGTGCCCTTGAGGAACAATTTCATGCCTTCGCGCCGGCAGAGTCGGCAGGAGGGCCCGGTATATCTGGCCATTAGACGCGTCTCCGCTTGGGTGCGCGGCACCCGTTGTGCGGAATCGGCGTGACGTCTTTAATCGCCGTGATCGTCAGCCCGGCTTGGGAGAGGGCCCGAATCGCCGATTCGCGTCCCTGCCCCGGGCCTTTCACAAAGACCTCCACTTCCTTGAGCCCAAGCTCCAAGGCCTTCTTTGCCGCATTCATCGCCGCGATCTGAGCCGCATAGGGCGTGGATTTCCGCGATCCATGGTATCCGCTCGACCCAGCCGTGGCCCAGCAAATCGCGTTGCCGGAGACATCGGTGATGGTGATGATCGTATTGTTGAACGTGGCGAAAATGTGCGCGATGCCCTGCGCGGATTGCAGTTTCTTTTTCCCGCGCTTCGCGGCCGGCTTCGGTCCGGCTTTGCCCGCGGCCGCCGCGGCATTCGCCGCGTCGCCCGATGGCTCAGCCGGAACGGTTTTCTCTTCTTGCTCTTCAGGCATACGCCCTACGCCTCCTCTCACTCACTCACTCACTCACTCAATCACTGAATCGCTGCTCTCACGTTGCGGCCCGCGCGGTCGATGGAGCCGTCACCCGGGCTTTCTTTCGAACGCCGACGCGCGGTCGCGGGCCTTTACGGGAGCGCGCATTGGTGCGCGTCCGTTGGCCGCGCACCGGCAAACCCTTCTTATGCCGCGTGCCGCGATACGAGCCGATATCAATCAAGCGCTTGATGTGGGCCGCTACCTCGCGGCGCAGATCACCTTCCATCTTGCCTTGGGCGGACACCGCTTGGGCCAGCTTTGAGATCTCCTCATCCGTCAAATCCTTGGCGCGCTTCGTCGGATCAATGCCGGTGATCGCCACCACCTTGCGAGCCAGCGGGCGCCCGACGCCGTACAATGACATCAGCGACACCTCAATCGGCTTTTCCTTCGGAATATCGACCCCAAGTATTCTTGGCATTTTTCTCCTCAAACGACCTAACGGTGATTACACGGAGTAATCATTATTATCCTTGGCGCTGCTTGTGCTTCGGATTCGTGCAAATCACCCGGACGACGCGGGCCCGCCGGACAATCTTGCACTTGCTGCAAATTCTTCGAATCGATGCTCTGACCTTCATTACGACACCCGAAAGGTGATGCGTCCCCGAGTCAAATCATACGGAGAGAGCTCCAGTTTGACCTTATCTCCCGGCAGGATGCGAATGTAGTGCTTCCGCAATTTCCCGCCGAGGTGCGCTAACACGACGTGGCCTTCTTGGATTTCAACGCGAAACATGGTGTTCGGCAGCGCCTCAATCACGGTGCCTTCCACTTCGATCAGCTCTTCTTTTGGCATCAGGGCGAATTCACCGCTGTGAGGATTTCCGCGCCGCGCTCCGTGATGGCCACCGTATGCTCGAAGTGGGCCGCCCAGGAGCGGTCTTTCGTCACGGCGGTCCACCCATCCCGCAGGACTTCCACATCGAAGCCACCCATGGTCACCATAGGCTCGATCGCCAAGACCATGCCGATGTCCAGGCGCGGCCCCATATCCGGAGGCCCGAAGTTTGGAATCGGCGGGTCTTCATGCAGGGCGCGACCGATGCCGTGCCCCACGAAATCCCTCACGACGCCAAACCCTTGCTGCTCCACGACCTGCTGCACGGCATGAGAGATATCCGACACGCGCCGCCCGGCCTTGGCCAGGGCGATGCCCTCGGCGAGGGCGCGCCGGGTGGTCTCCATCAGCCGGCGCGCGTCAGCCGCCACGTCCCCAACGCCGACGGTAATCGCCGCATCCGCGTAGAACCCCTCAACCACGGCGCCCGCGTCAATGCTGACCACATCTCCGGCGCGGAGCGTTCGATCGCCGGGAATGCCATGGACGACTTCTTCATTGATCGACACGCAGACCGTCGCCGGAAACCCTCGATAGCCTAAAAACGCCGGGGCCGCATGATGCGCCTCCAAGAACCGCGCGGCTTCCGCATCCAAGCGCTTGGTTTTCAGACCCGGCGCGACCATGGCCGCAAGCCGCTGGAGCATTCCCGCGACAACCCGTCCTGCCGTTCGCATCTGCTCAATTTCTTGGGCGTTTTTGAGTTCGATCATCTCTGCCGCTGCCAGAAGCCCAGCGCTGCTGTCGAAACAGGTTCATCGCGCGCCGAAAGACCGTGTCAATATGCCCGCGGCCGTCCACGAGATGCAGCAGTCCACTGCGCCGGTAATACCGGAGCAGTGGGTTCGTGGCTGCCCGAACCACCGACAGGCGCTTGCGGATCGTCTGGATCTGGTCATCTTTGCGCGTCATCAGCGCCCCACCGCACCGATCGCACCGCCCGGGCCGCTTCGGCTTCATCGTGCGGACGTGGTAATTGGCCCCGCATCGGCTGCACACCCGCCGGCCAGAGAGGCGCTTGATGAGCAGCGCCTGCGGCGAGGTGAGATACACCGCGCCATCCAGCGGATGGCGGTGGCGCCGCAGCACCCGGTCAAGCCCCGCGGCTTGCCCCTGCGTGCGCGGAAACCCGTCCAGGACGAATCCCCCGCGAAGCACGGCCGGGCGAAGATGCGCGGCCATGACCCGAACCACCAACGCATCGGGGACCAGGCGCCCGTTGGCCACATGCGCCGCGACCCGTCGGCCCAGCGGAGTCTTTTGGGCGATTTCCTGGCGGAAAATTTCTCCGGTGGAGATGTGGCGGATGCCCAACCGGGCCTCACACAGCGATGCCAAAGAGCCTTTCCCAACACCTGGGGGGCCTAAAAAGACGAGTCGCACGTTGCGGCCCCTACGCGGTTCGGCCCTTCAGCCGGCCGGCTTTAAAGAACCCTTCATAGTGTCGCATGAGCAAGTGCGACTCGATTTGCTTCATCGTGTCGAGTGTGACGCCAACGACAATCAGCAAACTCGTCCCCCCGAAGAATCCCGCGACCCGCGGCGGGATCTTCATCAGCGCCATGATGACGTCCGGCAAGATCGCCACGGCCACGAGGTAGACGGCGGCGACAAAGGTCACGCGCGTGAGGACGCCATCGAGATAATCCACGGTCGGCTGTCCCGGGCGGATGCCGGGAATGAACGCGCCGACTTTTTTCATTTGCTCGGACGCCTCAAGAAACTGATGCGCGGTGAGCGCCGTGCTGAAATAGGTGAAAAAGACGATCAAGCCTGCGTAACACACATTAAAAAAGAGCGACGTCCGCGAAAACCAGTTCGTCAAGCCCTGCAGGTGCGGCACAAACCCGGCAATCTGAATGGGAAAGTACAGCAGCGACACCGCAAAGATGATCGGCAAGACCCCGCCGCTGTTGACCTTCAGCGGCAAATAGGTGCTTTGCGCTTGGTACGACTGCCGCCCCATGATACGGCGGGCATATTGCACCGGGATCCGCCGCTGGCCTTGCTCGACCACAATTACGGCCACGACGATGCCGATCAAGAACGCCCCCATCGCGATCATCGCCAGCGGCTGCAGCGGCGATTGGCTGAACCCTTCCGGCCCGAGGCGAAGGAACATGTCGCGGATCGCCAGGGGAATGCGGCCGACGATGGAGCACGTCATCAGCAAGCTCATGCCGTTGCCGATGCCGCGCTCGGTGATCTGCTCAGCCAGCCACATGATCAGCGCCATCCCCCCCGTCATCGTCAGAATCGTCAGCAGCCGAAACCCCATCCCTGGGAAGAGGACGATCTGCGCCTGAAATTGCCCCGGGATCACTTTCTCCAGGAGCATGGCGTACATAAACGAGTTCACCACGGCGAGGAGGACGGTCGCGTATCGCGAGTATTGATGCAGTTTGCGGTAGCCGGTGATCCCTTCCTTGCGAAGTTTCTCTAGCTGGGGGATCGCCGTCGCGAGCAGCGTTTCCACGATGATCGTGGCACTGATGTACGGCATGATGCCCAGCGCGAAGATCGTCGCATGCGAGAGCGCGCCTCCGGTGAACATGTCCAGCAAATTGAGCAGCCCGCCGCCGCTGGCCTGGGCGATTTGATCGAAAATCCGCCCCAGCTCGCGTCCGTTGATCCCGGGGACGGGGATAAAAATGCCGACTTCATAGATGGCGATCATCGCCATCGTGAAGAGCAGCTTCTTCCGCAGCTCCGGGATGCTCCACGCATTGACGAGCGCTTTCAGTAGTCGCATCCGACGGTCACCAGGTTAGTTGTCAATGAGCTCGATCGTTCCGCCTGCAGCCTGCACCTTCGCCTTCGCCGAAGCGCTCGCCCGGTGCACGGCGATGGCCACGCGTTTCTCAAGCTTCCCATCGCCCAGCAGCACGACCCGGCGGCCGAGATGCCCGATCAACCCCAGTTCTCGCAATCGGTTCGGTGTGAGCCGCTCGCCTTCAGGAGCGCGGTTGAGCTGCTCCACATTCAGGATCTCCGGCGGCAGCGGCCGCCCGGTGGCTTTTTGCTTAAAGCCGCGCTTCGGCAGCCGGCGGATGAGCGGGTTCCTTCCCCCTTCAAACCCTGGACGTTTGCGCGAGCCGGTGCGGGATCGCTGGCCTTTTTGCCCCCGGGTGGAGGTCTTGCCGTGGCCGGAACCGATGCCTCGCCCCACGCGCTTTCTGCGGTGCCGCGCGCCTCGGATTGACGGTATCGTCGTAACGTCCATGGTTCCTTGTGTTATTCTGTGACTTCCAACACCAAGCGGCGACGCTCGCGGATGTGATCAGGGTGCTCCAGCCGGCCGAGCCCTTCCAGCGTGGCTTTCACCAAGTTTAACGGCGTGTTGGAGCCCAAACTTTTCGTGAGAATATCGCGGATGCCGGCCGCCTCGCAGACCGCGCGCACCGGGCCTCCCGCGATGATGCCAGTCCCAGGACTTGCGGGCCTGAGCAAGACCCTGGAGGCGTCCGATTTTCCAATAACCTCGTGGGGAATCGTGGTGTCCCTCAGCGGCACGGTCATCATGCTGCGGGCGGCAATCAGAAACCCTTTGCGAATCGCATCGGCCGCCTCATTGGCTTTGCCCAGCGCCATCCCCACGCGGCCCTTGCCGTCGCCGACGATCGCGAGCGCGTTGAAGGCGAGGCGCTTGCCCCCCTTATGCACTTTCGCGACTCGGTTGACGCTGATCAGCTTTTCCATCAGCTGATGGCCCTCTCTCGGTGCGCGACCTTCTTGGCCACCAGCGCGTTGCGGAGCTCGTGCCATTAGACGGCTAATCCTCCTGAGCGGACGGCATCAGCCAGGGCCTTCACGCGCCCGTGGAACAGATAGCCGCCGCGATCAAACGCCACCCGGGTAATGCCCTGTTTGGTTGCATCCTGCGCGATCAGCGCGCCGAGCCCCTTCGCCGCCTCGACGGTGCTGCCGCGGTTTAGCGCCTTCAGCCGCGCATCTTTCGTCGACCAGCCGTGCAGCGTCTTGCCAGCCATGTCATCGATGAGCTGCGCATAGAGATGCTGATGGCTTCGAAAGACGGCCAGCCGTGGCCGCGCCGGCAGGCCGACCACTTTTTTGCGCAACCGGAGATGCCGAGCGCGCCGTCCCAAGACTCGTTGTGCTGTTTTTCCCATCGCGTACTCACCCTGCTTTGGCCCCGGATCCGGTCGCCGCTTTGCCGGCTTTTCGTCGGATGATTTCGCCGGCGTACTTAATGCCCTTGCCCTTATACGGTTCGGGAGGATACACCCGCCTGACGTCGGCCGCAAACTGCCCTACCTGCTGCCGATCAGCGCCCTTGATGATCACCGAGGTCGGTTTCGGCACTTCGACCGTCACGCCCGCAGGAATATCCACGAGGACCGGATGGGAGAACCCCACCGTCAGCGAAAGCTGCTTGCCAGCGAGCTGCGCGCGGAAGCCGACGCCGACAATTTCCAGCTCCTTCAAAAATCCGCTCGAGGCGCCCTGGACCATGTTATTGATGAGCGCGCGATAGAGTCCATGGGTCTTGCTGCTCTCCGGCGTGGCACTCGCCACCGCCACGCGCAGATGCTGGCCCTCCTGCGTGATCTTCAGCGAGGGCGGCACGGCCAGCGACAGCTTGCCCTTGGGCCCCTCGACATGCAGCTGCCCGCCCTCCTGTTTGGTGTTGACTCCCGTGGGAATCGCAATGGGAATGCGGCCAATTCTTGACATGTCACGGCTCACCACACATAACAGACGATTTCGCCGCCGAGCTTCTGCTGATAGGCCTCTCGCTCGGTCATCAAACCCCTAGAGGTCGACACCACCACGGCGCCCAAACCGCCCAGCACACGGGGCAGCTCGGGGTAGCGGCGGTAAATTCTCACCCCGGGCCGTGAGATGCGGATCAATTGGGTGATCGCCGGTGTGCGCTTGGCGTGCTTGAGATACACACGAAGCGCTCGCTGCGGCGGCGTGTCGCCAATGGCCTTGTAGGTTCGGATAAACCCTTCTCGCTTGAGCACCTCGAGGATTTGCGCCATGAATTTCGAGGCCCGCACCTCGACCGTCTCATGCCGCGCTCGTGAGGCGTTGCGGAGTTTCGTCAACCCATCGGCAATCGGATCAGCAGCAGCCATCAGTTCACCAGCTCGCTTTCACGAGGCCTGGAATTTCTCCCCGCCAGGCCATCTCGCGGAAACACATCCGGCAGAGCCCGAACCGGCGGTAATACGCTCGGCGGCGCCCGCAGCGGCTGCACCGGTTGACGGCGCGAACCGGAAATTTCGGTCCGCGTTTGACCCGCTCAAGCCACGCTTTTTTTGCCATCAATTCTCCTGCTTCTGGGCGAACGGAAAGCCGAAATGCTTCAGCAAGCTGTAGGCTTCGTCCCGCGACGTGGCCGTGGTCACCACCGTGATATCCATGCCGAGCGACTGCGGCGACTTATCCACCTGGATTTCCGGAAAGATCACGTGCTCCTTGACCCCAAACGTGTAGTTGCCGTGCTGGTCAAACCCCTTGGGATTCAGCCCGCGGAAGTCGCGGATCCGCGGCAGGGCCACGTGGACCAGCCGGTCCAAAAACTCGTACATTCGAGCGCGGCGCAGGGTCACTTTGCATCCCACCGGGTCGGCTTCGCGGATCTTGAAGTTGGAAACCGCCTTCTTCGCCCGCGTGACCAAAGGTTTTTGCCCGGCGATGGCCCCTAAATCCCTCAGCGCGCTTTCCAGGATTTTCGCGTCATGGGCCGCTTCCCCGCAGCCCATGTTGACCACGATTTTCTGGAGTCGAGGCACGGCCATGATATTGTCGCGCTTGAATTGCTTCATCAACGCGGGCGCAATGTCATCGCGGTACCGCTCAAGCATTCGCGGGACATGCGGCATCACTGAATCACTTCCTTGCACCGGTGGCAGACGCGCTGCTTCATGCCGTCAGCGCCGACGCGGACGCCGATGCGTGATGGCTTGTTGCAGCGCTGACAGACGATTGCCAGGGCCGACAGCGGCAAGGGGGCCTCGCGCTCGATGATGCCGCCGGCGGGGTTCTGCTGGCTTTTCTGCTCAAAATGCTTCATGAGGTTGATCCGCTCAACCAGCGCCTCATCGGCTGAGCCAAACACGCGCAAGATCTTCCCGCGTTTGCCCTTGTCGCGCCCCCGAAGCACCGTGACCGTATCCCCTTTCCTGATGCGGGACATCACACCACCTCGGGAGCCAGTGAAATGATTTTCATGAATCGGCGCTCGCGCAACTCGCGCGCCACCGGGCCGAAGACGCGCGTGCCCTTGGGATTATTCTGATTGTCGATGAGGACCACCGCGTTGGTGTCGAACTTCAGCGTGGTGCCATCGTTGCGCCGAATCGGCGCTTTGGTCCGCACCAGCACGCAGCGAATGACCTCGCCCTTCTTCGCCAAGGCGTCCGGGTCGGCCTCGCGCACGTGGCCGGTGATCACATCGCCGATGGCCGCCTTCTTTTTATTGGCGCGCCCGATGACGCCGATCGCCCAGACTTTCTTGACGCCTGAGTTATCAGCGACCTCTAATTGCGAACGCACCATAATCATCGCGGTATTCCTTGAGCCGCAGACGGCGATGAAGATGGCTGCTGATCTGCGGTCATCTGCGGAGTCTTCGTGCGGTCATCCGCAGGTTCTTCTTCGCCGCCCGGCACCGCCGGAGCGGTTGATGCGCGCCGCACGATTTCCACGAGGCGCCATCGCTTATCTTTTGAGAGCGGGCGCGTTTCCATGATTTTGACCCAGTCGCCGATCGCCGCGCTATTGGTTTCGTCATGCGCCTTAAAGGTGCTCGATTGGCGGATGATCCGCTGGTACTTCGGGTGCTTCACCAGGCGGTTCACACGCACGACGATGGTTTTCTTCATCTTGTTGCTGACCACCGTGCCGATGCGGACTTTCCGGCTGGCACGGGATGCGGCGGCGGGCTCAGTCATTGGGCTCATGCGGGTGTCCGGGTTTCGCGCAACACGGTGAAGGCCCGGGCGATTTGCCGGCGCGTCATCGTAATCAGATGCGTTTGCTGCAAGGCGCCGGCCTTGGCTTTCAGCCGCTGCTGCCAGAGCTCCTGACGAAGCGCGTGCAGCTGTTGCTGAAGGTCAGGGGTCGACATCGCCCTCAGATCCTTGATCGTCTGCCGCGTCGGTGTGGCCATGTTATGCGTTCTTTCGGCTCACGAGACTGGTGCGAATCGGCAATTTGCAGGCAGCCAGCCGGAAGGTGGCCTTGGCCAACGGCTCAGGGATTCCGTCCACTTCAAACATGATCCGCCCGCGCTTGACGACGGCGACCCAATGATCCACCAGCCCCTTGCCGGCGCCCATCGGTTTTTCCTGGCCGTGCACGGTGCAGGGCTTATCCGGGAAGATGCGCAGCCATGATTTGCCGCCGCGGGCGAGCGAGCGGCTGATCGCCACGCGGCATGCCTCGATTTGCGCCGCCGTGACCCAGCCGTTCTCAAGCGCCTTGAGCCCGAACTCGCCGAAGGCCAGCGCGGTGCCCCCCTTGGCGACTCCGCGCCGCTTGCCGCGGAACGCCTTGCGATACTTGATCCGTTTTGGCAGTAAGAGTGACATGGCAGCGCCTACGTTGTGACCGGTGTCGAGGTGGCCGACGGTTCTGGCATCGCTGAGCGGGCGCGAAGTACCGGGCGCTTCTCGCGTTCCAGCGACACCAAATCTCCTCGGCAGATCCAGACTTTCGTGCCGATGCAGCCGGCCGTGGTATGCGCCGTCGAAACACCGAACTCAATGTTGGAGCGGAGCGTGCTGAGCGGCACCTTCCCGACCCGATAGACCTCCCGTCGGGTCATTTCGGCTCCGGCCAGCCGGCCGTCGCAGACGACCTTAATCCCCTTGCAATCCTTGGAGTCCATCGCTTGCTGAATCGCGCGTTTCATCGCCCGGCGGAACGCGATCCGCTTTTCCAGCTGAAAGGCCAGCGAGTCCGCCACGAGCTGCGCATCGATGGCGGGATTCGTGATCTCCACGTATTTGATGTCAAGCTGCTGTCCCGTGCCGATGATCTGCTGCACGAGGGTTTTGATCCGTTCGATGCTTTCACCGCGGCGGCCGATCAGAATCCCGGGCCGCGCCGTATGGATGGTGATGCGCACCCGTTCCGCGGAGCGCTCGATGATCACCCGGGAGACGGCGGCGGACGCCAGCTCTTTTTGGAGCAGCTCGCGAATCTTCCGGTCCTCCCCCAGCTGCTGCCGGAATTGCTTCTTATCCGGCGAAAACCACTTCGAGTTCCAGCCGCGCGAAATGCTCAAGCGCAAACACTGCGGATTGACTTTATGTCCCATGCGTCCCCTGTCTGCTATCGGCTATGTGCTATCTGCTGGATCATGATTTTCTATCAAGCTCAACCGTCAGATGCGTCGTTCGCTTCAGCACGCGTGCCGCGCGCCCAAACGCGGCTGCGCGGAAGCGCTTCCATCGCGGCCCTTCGTTCGCCACGGCCTTGGTGATGACGACGTGCTCTGGCTGCAATTCCGGGTTGCGCGCCCGGGCATTGGCAAACGCCGAGGCCACCAGTTTGGCGATGGGTCCTGCGGCGCGCCGATTGGCGGTCGACAGCAGGGCGAGCGCTTCCGCCACCGTCCGTTGCCGCAGCGGCACCATGACGTAGCCGGCCTTGCGCGGCGTCATTCTGACGTATTTCGCAACGGCTCGTGCAATCATGGATGTGTTCTCTTACTTCTTCTCGGCGGCCGCGGCGGCTGGGGCGGCGATGGACGTGGTGGCGGTAGTGCCAACCGGACCGGCGACCGCCTTCTTCACGCCGCCATGCTTCTTAAAAATTCTCGTGGGCGCGAACTCTCCGAGCTTGTGCCCCACCATGTTTTCCGTCACGAACACCGGCGTAAACGCGCGGCCATTGTGCACCATAAAGTTCAGCCCGAGAAAGTCGGGTGTGACTGTTGAGCGGCGCGACCACGTCTTGATCGGCTTGCGGTCTCGGGTCTGCTGTGCGACCTGGATTTTTCGCAGCAGCGGCTCATCGACAAAGGCCCCCTTCTTAGCTGAGCGTCCCATGTGTATGTATCCGTGTTATGTTCTTCTGGTGACAATCACGCGCGCCGAATACTTGTTCCGGTTGCGGGTCTTGCGCCCCTTCGTGTGCCAGCCCCACGGCGACACCGGATGCGGGTTGCCCTGGCCGGACTTGCCTTCGCCGCCGCCATGGGGATGGTCGATCGGATTCATGGCAATCCCGCGGACATGCGGCCTGCGCCCGAGCCATCGGGAACGTCCGGCCTTGCCGAGGACGAACGACTTGTGGTCGGCGTTGCCGACTTGCCCGATGGTCGCCCAGCACTCCTGATGCACGAGCCGGACTTCTCCTGAGGGCAATTTCACATGCGCCAGCTCGCCCTCTTTGGCTTGGATCGTTGCCGCCGAGCCGGCCGAGCGGACAATCTGGCCGCCATGCCGCTGCTGCAGCTCGATGTTGTGGATCATTTGTCCTGGCGGAATCCGCGAGAGCGGCAGCGCGTTGCCCACTTTGACGTCCGCGTCATCGCCGGCCATGATCGTCTCGCCGACCGCCAACCCATCCGGCCACAGAATGTAGCGCCGCTCCTTATCCTCATACTCGATGAGCGCGATGCGCGCGCTGCGGTTCGGGTCGTACTCCACCGTCAGCACCTTGGCCGGCATGCCGGCTTTATCCCGCCGGTAAAAGTCGATGCGGCGGTACATCTGCTTATGGCCCCCGCCCATAAAACGGCTCGTGATATGGCCATGGTTGTTGCGGCCGCCGGTCTTTCGCATGGGCTCCAAGAGCGGCTTATACGGCGTATCCGTCGTCAGCTCGGCGAAGTCCGAGGTGACCTGAAACCGCATCGTCGACGTGGTTGGTTTATGTGTTTTAATGCCCATTATGTTTTCACTTCAATTTTTTGGCCCTTGCCCACGGTCACGATTGCGCGCTTCCAGTCCGGCCGGCGGCCGGCGCGGGTGGAGAGCCGGCGCCACTTGCCATGTCCGATATGCGTATTGACCTGTTGAACCTTCACCTGAAAGAGCGCTTCGACGGCTCGGCGGATTTCTACCTTGTTCGCGCTCACGGCCACGTTCAACAAATATTGATCGTCTTTTGCGAGCCGCGTGCCCTTCTCTGTCTGCAGGACGCGCTTGATGATCTCAGTTGGCGCTATGGTCATGGGTGACTCGCTGCTCCAGGCGATCAAAAGCGGCCTTCGTCATGAGCACTTTGTGGGCGTTGAGCACGTCAAACGCATTCAGGGCTGCCGCGGAAGCGAGCTCAAAGACCCGAAGGTTGCGAAGCGATTTGACGAGCGCTTCAGTCGCCTCATGCAGGACGATCACCGATCGCCGCGGCGCTTGAAACGTTTTGGCAAGCGTGGCGAACGTCTTGGTCTTCGGGGTCTCGGCGCTCAGGCGGTCGATCACCACCAATTCCTGATCGCGCAGCTTGCCTTTCAGGCTCTCCAAGAGCGCTTGCCGGCGCATGGCTTGCGGCAGCCGGTAATGCGCATTCCGCGGCCGGGGGCCGAAGACCGAGCCGCCGTGGCGCCACAGGGGCGACCGTGTGGATCCGGCGCGCGCGCGGCCGGTGTGCTTTTGTTTCCACGGTTTTTTGCCGCCGCCGGAGACATCGCTGCGCGTCTTCGTCGAGGCCAAGCCGAACCGCTGGTTTGTGCGATACATCGCGATCGCCTGCGAGAGCAGCGCGAGGTTGACCTTGCCGTCCCAGAGGTCTGGGTTGAGGTCGAGTTGGCCGATTTCCTTGCCATGCATGTCAAAGAGGGAGAGGTTCATGCGGCTGGCTTCGTCGGCAGCTTTTTCTTGGCTGCCTTGGCGGTTTTGCTGAGATTCTCGTCATCCTCATCGACGATGTTGAGGATCGCCTGCGGTTTTCTCATCGCGCCGGGCCGTTTGATGGATTTCGTGACGGCAATCAGCTCATTGTCGGCACCCGGGACAGACCCTTCCAGCAGCAGGACGTTCTTTTCCGGGTAGATCCCGACGATTCGGACATGCTGGATCGTGGTGCGCCGATCGCCCATGTGGCCGGGGAGGTGGTGGCCGCGGAACACGCGGCCTGGGGTGGTGGTGGAGCCGATGGAACCAGGCGCTCGATGGGACATCGACCCATGCGTTTCTCCGCCGCCATGCCATCCCCAGCGCTTCATCCCGCCCTGGAATCCTTTGCCGATGGAGATCCCTGAGATGTCCACCAGCTCATACTCCTGAAAGAGGTCGACGGTCAGCTGCTGGCCGGCTTTGAGCTCCTGCTCGCCGTTGCTCTGTGCTGCGGGCAGGCGAAGCTCCCGCGTATAGCGGAATGGCGCGAGGCGCAGTTTCTTGAATTGGCCGGCCGCCGGTTTCGTGAGTTTCGTCTCCGCGATCGGCTCAAAGCCCAACTGCACTGCGCCGTAGCCGTGCTTGCCGGGTTCGCGGAGCTGCAGAATCGTGCACGGTCCGGCCTGGATCGCGGTCACCGCCATTCTGCGGCCATGCTCGTCGTAGGTGTGCGTCATGCCGAGTTTTTTGCCGAGTAAACCAATCATCATTGACCCTATTTTACTTCCACATACACGCCGGAGGGCAGGTTCAATTTTCGCAGCGCATCAATCGTTTTCGATGTCGGCTCAAGAATATCAATCAGTCGCTTATGCGTCACGAGCTGGAACTGCTCTCGGGATTTCTTGTCAATAAAGGGCGACCGCAGCACGGTGTAGAGCTCGCGTTTCGACGGCAGCGGCACGGGCCCGGAAATCTTGGCTCCGGTTCGCTCCACCGTCTCAATGATCTCTCTGGTGGAGAGATCAAGCACGCGGTGGTCGTAGGCCTTCAATTTAACTCGAATTCTCGGAGCTGGTTGTGCCATTGGTTATTTCACGATCTCCGTAATCACCCCGGCCCCCACGGTCTTGCCGCCTTCGCGAATCGCGAAGCGCTGCTCTTTCTCCATCGCCACGGGCTGGATGAGCTCCACCGTCACCGTGATGTTATCCCCCGGCATGACCATCTCAGTGCCGGCAGGCAAGGTGACGTTGCCGGTGACGTCGGTCGTGCGGAAGTAGAACTGCGGCCGGTAGCCTTGGACAAAGGCCGTGTGCCGCCCGCCCTCTTCCTTGGTCAGGCAGTAGACTTCGGCGTGAAAGGTGGTGTGCGGG
>JACQWM010000054.1 GCA_016209275.1 Candidatus Omnitrophota bacterium | reverse complement strand
CACTGCGGGGTGGAGCAGTCAGGTAGCTCGTCGGGCTCATTTCCTCAATGGGCTGCCTAGCCAGTAATGGCTAGGTGATTCCCGTCAAAGTCGGTGAAGCCTTCACTGGTAACACCGAGCCAAGTCCCCGCCAACGTTCGTTGGTGGGGGAAGGTGTAGAGACTAGACGGCGGGCACCCCGCCCATTTTAGATGGGCGGGGTGAAGGTATAGTCCAGACCACAAACTCGCTTCTCATTTTCTCGTCGGAGAATGAGCGGTGAGGCAGCGAAAGCTGTCGTGGTACGCATAACCCGAAGGTCGCACGTTCAAATCGTGCCCCCGCTACTTTCTTACGCTACAGGAGTTACGGTACTTAGCCGTAACTCCTGTTTATTTTTTGTACTCGCCATGCGACACTGGACTGAGCAAGACAAGAAGCTCCTTCAAACAATGTATCTTGAAGAGCGCTTACCCATTATGGCAATTGCTCAACGGTTAGATCGCTCGCCTGCCTCGATCAACACAGCGCTTGGAAACTTTGGTATTCCGCGTCAGCGTTCGATTCGAAAGGTCTTAATCCCCGTGGATATGACGGCAGCACTGGCGAGGATTCACGCTCATGTGTGCGGCGATGGCCATCTGATCGATACGCGGGAAAAGGATGACTACGGCTATCTTAAAGCTTATCGAACGGGGTACTATCGAAGACGATACGCGATTGGCTATACCAACAAAAACCCTAAGCTGATTGAGGAATTCATGCGGGACTGTTATGAGACATTTGGTCTTCGCCCTCGGTACGTCCCTCAGCGGTGGATGGTTGTCGTTAAATCCAAAGCGGTGTGGGAACTTATCCGGTCGCTAGGAGCAGGGAAGTCGAGGCAGTGGACGGTCAACTCTGTAATCCTCAAAGGTGCATGGGAAATTCAGGCGGCATGGTTACGTGCGTTCTTCGATGATGAAGCGCATTTTGACCCGCAGGGCAGGATTCGAGCTCGTTCAGTGAATCGTCCAGGGTTGGAACAGGTCGCGTTGATGCTCCGTCGCTTTGTTCCATGCCATCTCACGCCGAAAACTGGCCTCTATCCGGATGACTCTTGTTACCTCGTTGTGCTTGCTGCAGCACGGCCAAAATTCCTTGAGCAAATAGGCTCGCTCAAATATCACCCACCCGCAACATCCGTGAACACGAAGCACGCGCAACTTTAAGGTCGCAAGTTGCGACCTTAGACGTAAGATACCAAGGCTTTGAGGTGCCATTTTGGCATCTCAAACATGCGAGGTGGCCGACACTTGATGGAGCCGCCAGCCAAGCCGAAGCGGCTGATCGGCTTCCACCCGTAAATGTTTTCAGAACGACACGTCAGGGAGCCTTGACAGGCCTGTATGATGAGGCCTATTCTCAGGCTACCAACATGCACACTGAAGGTTACCTGACAACGAGCCAGGCACCGCGTCTCTATTGGCAGGGGTGGCGCTGCGGCCCTCAACAGGCAGCACCGTCGGCGGCTCAACCGCTGCTCATCATCCACGGGATCGGCGAGCATTCGGGTCGATATGAGCAGACGGCGAGACAGTTCGTCCAAGCCGGCTACGTTGTGTATGCGTATGATCTGCGAGGGCACGGCAAGTCGCCAGGGGTCCGCGGACACATTGATCAATTTGAGGACTATGTTTCCGATGCTGCGGCGTTTGTCCGTTTCGTCTCGGAGCATCATGCGATGATGCCACCCATCCTGCTGGGGCATAGCCTTGGAGGATTGATCGCCGCGCATTACGCCGCGCAACATGCGCAAGCGATTCGCGCGCTCATTCTGAGCTCGCCGTTCTGGGGTTTTGGGATGCGGGTGCCGCAGTGGAAGCATGGGTTGGCCTACGCCTTGTCGTCGGTATGGCCATCGCTGACGATGAAGCGGCCGCGGCATCACGGCATCGCGCTGTCCCATGATCCCCAGGTGATTGCCGCCTGGGAGCGCGATCCGCTGGTGCACCGCGTGGCGAGCGCTCGGTGTTATGTGGAGATTCGTCGGGCGGCGCAAGCGCTGCCTTCCGTGTTGCCTCGGCTGCGCGTCCCGACGCTGGCGCTGCAGGCGGGTGAGGATCTCATCGGATCCGCGGATGCGGTCACACAGTTCTTTCCGCTGATTGGCAGCGCGCAGAAGCAGCTCATCATCTACGACGGGTTCTATCATGAGGTGCTGAACGAAGTCGATCGGGCTCGAGTCATCCAGGATCTTCTCGCTTGGCTGCGCCCGCAGCCACGTTGACGGGCGTCGGGCGCTGCGCTACAATCACAGGCATTCGGGTATGCACGTTTTTCCGCACGATTCCCAACAGCGCTGCGCCGTCCTCCTCACCGTATTGCTGGTGAGCGTTGCCGGCAGCCGCCAGGCACGGGCCGAGCAACCCGCCGCGGATCCTTCGGCGGGGAAAGCGGCCTATGATCAGTTCTGCGCTCGCTGCCACGGGCCCAGTGGCCGCGGCGACGGGCTGGATGCCAAGCGCTTTTACCCGCGGCCTCGCGACTTTTCCCTCGGCGAGTTTAAGTTCCGCACGACCGTCATCGGCACCCCGCCGAGCGATGACGATCTGTTTCGGTCGATCACCAAGGGCCTGCCGGGCAGCAACATGCCGGACTGGCCGTTGCTGGATGAGCGCACGCGGTGGCAGATCGTCTATTATCTGAAGACGCTCTCCCCGATCTTCCAGCAGAGCCAGCCGCAAGCCATCAGCGTGGCGCGCGATCCCGGGCCGAAGCGCGCGAATCGCGCGAAGGGCAAGGCGCTCTACGCGAAGCTGGGGTGCGGGGCGTGCCACGGAACCGCGGGGCGGGCCAACGGGACCGCGGCGGCCGGCCTGACGGATGATTGGGGGATGAAGATCCGCCCGGCGAATTTGACGCACGGCTGGGCGTATCGAGGCGGCTCGGAACCTGAATCGATCATGTGGCGCTTCATGGCCGGCATCGAGGGCTCCGGCATGCCCTCCTATGCCGAGGCCGGCTTAACACCGGAAGACGCGTGGCATCTGGCGTACTATGTGCAATCATTGCAGGAGCCGCCGCGCTGGAACATGGTCGCACGCGCCACGCGCCTCGGCGGCGCGCTGCCGATAGCCGTCGATGATCCGGCGTGGGCGGCGGCCGAGCATACGGATGTGCAGACGCGGAATGTGGTCGCGCCGTCCGGGGAGTGGACCGATCCCCCGACCATTCTCAAGGTGGGGATCGACATGCTCGCGAATGATCACGACATCGCGTTTCGCCTGACGTGGGATGACCCGACGGAGGATCGGCAGCCGCCTCAGGATGCCATCGCCATCGTGTTCAAGCCGGAGGGATTGGAGGGCGATATCGTGACCTTGCAGGCGTGGCCCTACGACGGCGCCCCCACGCTTGATATGTGTTCGTGGTCAGCCGACACCGGTGCTCCGGCCGAGGAGCTCGCCGCAGATTTTGAAACGATCCGATCGCCCCGCTCCCCGCTGCGCGCGCTGGCCGGCGGAGCCGCGACGTATACCGATGGGCGCTGGCGCATGGTGATGCAACGGCCCCTGGCTCCGGCAGCGCCGGAGGGCGCAGCACAGTTCACCGCTGAACACTACACCTCGCTGGCCGTGGCCGTCTTCGATGGCGGCAATCCTGACGCGCGCGCGGTGTCATACTGGATCGATTTGGCCCTTCAGTCGACACAGCAACAGCACCATGAACCGTGAAACAACAATGGAGGATGTCCATGAAGCACACTCGATGGATTTCGCCGGTTTCGGTCGCGATGTTGATGGCGGTTGGCTGCGGCAGTGGCACGGCGACAGCGGCTGATGCGGCGGCGATCAAGGGCACCATCACGCTTCAGGGGACGGCGCCGAAGCCCGAGGTCGTTAAGATGAGCGCGGATCCGGCCTGCCAGCAGCAGCATAGCAGCCCGGTCTACACCGAAGAGGTGGTGGTGGACGCGCAGAACCGCCTGAAAAACGTCTTCGTCTACGTCAAGGCCGGGGTATCGGGGCCCGTACCCCCCGCGCCGGCTGCGCCCGTCCAGCTGGATCAGCGCGGCTGCTGGTATCATCCGCGCGTCTTCGGGTTGCAGGTGAATCAGCCGCTGGAGATCATCAACAGCGACGCGACGCTGCACAATGTCAACGCGAAGCCAGCGCAGAATACGCCGTTTAACATCGCGCAGCCAGTGAAGGACATGAAGTCGACGAAGAAATTCGCCAAACCGGAAATCGGCGTGTCATTCAAGTGCAATGTCCATCCGTGGATGCGCGCCTACGCTGGCGTCGTGGAGCACCCCTTCTTCAGCGTCAGCGACGCGCAGGGCGCGTTTGCGATTTCGGGGCTTCCGGCCGGCCAGTACACGCTGGAAGCGTGGCATGAGAAGTACGGGACGCAAACCCAGACGGTCACCATCGGCGATGGAGAAACGAAAACCGTTGACTTCGGCTTTCGCGCGCCATAGGACAGGATGACGCCTGCGGTGCGCGTCTGGCTGCCGGATGCGGTGACGACGACCGCCCCGGCGATTGATCAGCTCTTCTACGTCGTCCTGTGGCTGACCGGCATCGTCTTTGTGCTCGTCCAGGCCACCTTAGTGGCGTTCCTGATCCGCTACCGGCGGCGGCCGGGAAAACCCGCCTATTACACCCACGGCAATTTGCTCATCGAAGCGGTGTGGACCGCGATTCCTGCTGCCATCATGGTGTGGCTCGCCATGCATAGCCAGCGGGTGTGGGCGCAGGTGCGGGGCGCCCCTCCGCCGCCGGATCTGCAGGTCGAAGTGACCGGCGAGCAATTCGCGTGGAATGTCCGTTATCCCGGAGCGGATGAGCAATTCAACACGGCGGATGACGTCCTGACGATCAATCAGCTGCATATTCCCCTGGGCCGCACGGTGCTCTTTCACCTGAAGTCGAAAGATGTCATCCACAGCTTTTTTGTGCCGCAGTTCCGCATGAAGCAGGACGCGGTGCCCGGGATCACGACCCGCATGTGGGTGTCGGCGACCAGGCCGGGCCAGTATGAGATTGTCTGCGCGGAGTTATGCGGGCTGGGGCATTACCGGATGCGGGGATTCCTCACGATTGAGCCTCTCGAGGCGTTTCAGACATGGCTGAAAACAGCGGCCAATGAGTGACATGACTCCATCACCCAATCACCCAATCACTCAATCACCAAGTTTTGTTCGGAAGTATATTTTTTCGACCGATCACAAGACGATCGGGATTCAGTTTCTCTTTACCAGCCTCTTTATGCTGCTCTTCGGCGGGCTGCTGGCACTACTCATCCGCTGGCAGCTCGGCTGGCCGGGCCGCCCGCTGGCGTTTATGGAGACGATCGCGCCGGAGGGTTTTCCGGGCGGGATCATGGTGCCGGAGTATTACAACATGCTCTTTACGATGCACGGTTCGGTGATGATTTTCTTCGCCATCATCCCGCTGCTCGTCGGCGTCTTCGGCAACTACCTCATTCCCCTCAAGATCGGGGCCAGGGACATGGCGTTTCCGAAGCTGAACATGATCTCCTTTTGGATGGTGCCATTCGCGATCGCGATTGTCTGCGCCGGCTTCTTTCTGAAGGGGGGGGCTGCGGCTTCCGGGTGGACGGCCTATGCGCCGCTGTCCGCAACACTCGGACCGGGGCAGCTCTGCTGGATTGTGGGGGTGATCGTGTTAGGGACGTCCTCGATTCTCGGGGCCGTGAACTATGTGGCGACGGTCATCAACCTGCGCGCGAGCGGCATGCACTTCTTCCGGCTGCCGCTGTCCATCTGGGCGCTGTTCATCACGGCGATCATGGTGCTGCTGGCGACCCCGGTGCTGGCCGCCGCCTTGATCCTGCTGCTGCTCGACATCACGCTGCACACCAGCTTCTTTCTGCCGGCCGGGCTGGTGATCGATGGGGTGCTGCAGCCGAATGCCGGCGGCCAGGCGCTGCTGTGGCAGCATCTGTTCTGGTTCTACTCGCATCCGGCGGTCTACATCATGATCCTGCCGGCGATGGGGATCGTCTCGGAGATCCTGCCGGTGTTCGCGCGCAAGCCGCTGTTCGGGTATCACTCGATGATCTACGCGATTATGGGCATCGCCATCCTCGGCTTTCTGGTGTGGGCCCACCACATGTTCACCAGCGGCATGAACCCGACGTTGGGCACGAGCTTCATGCTCTCGACGATGGTGATTGCGGTGCCCTCGGCGATTAAAACCTTCAACTGGCTCGGCACCCTCTGGCGCGGATCCATCCGCTTGGCGACGCCGATGTGCCATGCGGTCGCGTTTGTGTCCATGTTCGTGATCGGAGGGCTCACGGGCATTTTCGCGGCGGCCAGCCCCGTGGATCTGTACCTTCACGATACGTATTTCATCGTCGGGCATCTCCACTATGTGCTCTTCGGCGGCAGCCTCTTCGGCATCTTCGCCGGTATCACGTTCTGGTTTCCCAAGATGTTCGGCCGCCGGCTCAACGAACGGCTCGGCCTCATCCATTTCGCATTGACGTTCATCTTCTTTAACGCCGTGATGTTTCCCATGTTCATCCTGGGTGTCGCCGGCATGCCGCGGCGCATCTACGATTACACATCGTACGCGCATTTGAGCCATGCCGGCGGCCTCAACCGGATGATGAGCGTTGCCGCCTTTTGTCTGGGGCTGGCCCAGTTGATCTTTATCGCCAACTTTTTCTGGAGCCTCTTCCGCGGCAAGCGCGCCGGCGATAATCCCTGGCAGGCGACGACGTTAGAGTGGGCGACCTCCTCGCCGCCGCCGCACGGCAACTTTGCGGCGATCCCGACGGTCTACCACGGCCCGTACGAATACAGCGTGCCCGGCCGCACAGACGACTGGCTGCCCCAACACGTCAAAACCTAAAGGCGAGATCAGAGCGATATCAGATATCGAATTCGATATCTGATATCGCCCGGAAAAGATGGCCGTGCATCGTTACGCAATCGCTACAGCAATCGCGACGTTCTTCCTGCTCATCGCCGGGAGTCTGGTCACCTCGACAGATTCCGGGCTGGCGGTGCCGGATTGGCCGCTGTCCTACGGCGTGTTCTTTCCCCCCATGGTCGGCGGCATTTTCTATGAGCACGGCCACCGGATGATCGCCGGACTCGTCGGCCTGATGATTTTAGGCTTGGCGGTATGGCTCTGGAGGCGCGAGGACCGCCGTTGGGTGAAGCGCTTGGCCGCGGCGGCGTTGGCGGCGGTCGTCCTGCAAGTCCTGCTGGGCGGGCTGACCGTGCTGCTGCTGCTGCCTCCGCAGATTTCGATTGCGCATGCATGCCTTGGCCAGGCCGTGTTCTGCCTGGTCGTGTGCATTGCGCAGGCGACGAGCCCTGGCTGGGTTGAGCCGCCGGCGCGGCGGGATCATCCGGCAGGACGGACCCTCGGGCGATTCGGGGTGGCGGCCGCTGTGATCGCGGCGATCCAATTGCTGCTGGGAGCCATCATCCGCCACACCGGCTTCGGTGTGTGGTGGCATATTACCGGTGCAGTGCTGCTCATCGGCACCGTCACCGCCGTTTCCCTAACGACAAAACGTTTCGTAGGTCGCCAGGCTCTATGGCGAGGGCATGTGTTACGACTGCATGCGCTGGTGGGAATACAACTCCTTGTGGGTATTGGCGTGTTCTTTTCTCGCGGCTCTGTGCCGCTTCGCACCGTCCATGTCGCGCTCGGCGCGCTGGTGTTGGCGCAAGCCGTGGTGCTCGCCTGGAGCATGCTTCGATGCGCTTCAACGATTACTTCGAGCTCACCAAACCGCGCTTAACGGCGCTGGTGGTCGTGACGACGGCGGCCGGGTGGTGGGTCGCGCTGCGCTCTGTGGAGTTTGCCGCGCAGGCGCTGCCCGTCCTCATCACGACCGCCCTCGTGGTCGGCGGGGCCAATGCGCTGAATCAGTGGGCCGAGCACGCGCAGGATGCGCTGATGCGGCGCACGAAGAATCGGCCGATTCCCTCCGGACGGTTGACGCCAATACAGGCCTATCGCTTCGGCCTCGGCCTCTCCGTCATCGGGTTCATCGGCATGCTCCTCCTGGTGAATGGACTCAGCACGATCATTGCGCTCATCAGTTGGGCCATCTATGTGCTCGTCTATACGCCGCTGAAACGGCAGACCCCCCTGTGCACCTTGGTCGGGGCCATTCCCGGAGCCTTGCCGACGCTGATCGGCTGGACCGCGTCAGGCCGTTCGCTGGCCGTGGAGGCGGCAGCGCTCTTCGCCATCCTGTTTGTGTGGCAGCTGCCGCATTTTCTGGCCCTGGCGGTGCTGTATCGCGACGATTATGCGCGCGCAGGATTTCGGATGCTGACCGTGATGCAACCGGAAGGCGATGTGACGGCTCGCCAAATGGCGTGGTATGCCGCGGTGCTCGTGCCCTTGAGCCTGTTGCCGGCCATGATGGGGTTGGCCGGTTCGTCGTATTTTTACGGGGCCTTAGTACTCAGCGGATGCTTGTGCGCGGCAGCGCTGCGCACGGCCGTGCGCAGCTCGCAAGCCGCGGCGCGGCAGCTGTTTCACGCGTCGATTGCGTATCTGCCGCTGTTGCTCGCGCTGCTCGCGGTGAGCCGTCCGCCGGCCGCCGCCGCGTGGTGGTAACACATGGCGACGCAGGCACCCTCATCAGAGCGCAGGGCGGCCGGAGGGCTGGCCCTTGTGGCGATCGGCAGCATCCTCGCAGCACTGTGGTATGGCACGTTGCGGATGCCTTCAGCGCGATGGCTCCCCGACTACGGCCCCGTGCCGCCGTTTCGCCTGGTCGATCAGCAGCAGCACGCGGTGACCAACGCGCACTTGACCGGGTCCGTGTGGGTCGCCGATTTTATCTTCACGCGCTGCGCCGGCCAGTGTCCGTTGATGAGCGGACGCATGGCGCAGCTGCAGGCGGCGTTTCGTGACGAGCCGCGCGTGCGATTGGTGTCCTTATCGGTGGATCCTGCGCGCGATACGCCCCAGGTATTGGCCGACTACGCGAGCGCCTATCAGGCGGATCCCGCGCGGTGGCGCTTCTTGACCGGCGACATCGAGGCGGTGCGGCGCCTGAGCCAAGACGGTTTTCATCTCGGGCTCAGCGAGGGCGGCACGGCCGCTGAACCGATCCTCCACAGCGTGAAACTGGTCTTGGTGGATCCGCAGGGGAGCATCCGCGGCTACTATGACTCGACGGACGCCAAGGCTCTTCGGCAGCTCCAAGCCGATGCCCGGCAACTTGCGCGGAGGGGATCGAATGGGCGGCGTTGATGTCCCGGCATTTCATGCCACCCTGAACGCGACAAGCGCTGCGTGTCTAACGGCGGGATGGCGCTGTATCAGGGCCAAACGCATCGCGGCGCATGCCTGCTGCATGATCGGCGCCGCCGTCGCCTCCTCCGTGTTTCTGGTCTCGTACGTGCTCTATCATGCGCGGGTGGGTTCGGTGCCGTACCAGGGCGCTGGGTGGAGCCGCGCGGTCTATTTCGTCCTCTTGATCGTGCACGCGATCCTGGCGGTGGTCATTGTGCCGCTGGCCGCCCGCACCCTGTGGCTGGCCGCGCGCAAGCAGTTTTCCGCGCATCAACGGATCGCGCGCGCCACCCTGCCGCTGTGGCTCATCGTGTGCATCACCGGCTTGCTTGTCTATTGGCTGCTGTACCACGTTTCCGCGGCTGAAGCATGCCCCGGCTGCAAAGAAGCGCTCTTTGAGCCGGGGCAATTGTCGCAGCGGCTCTCGACCGCCAAAGGATTCGCGTTGAGCATCATGCTGCTGCTGGCAGTGCCCGTCGCTCTCGTGGGCGGGCTGACGCTGCGAATCGTTTCGACCGCTCGCCGCCACCGCCACCAGCGGCAGGAGGGGAGCGGTTGACACTCGCGGTCTTTCACGCTAGACTGCCACTACAGTGAACAAGGAGGAATGATGAAATGATGAAACAACGTGTCGGACTGCTCGTGGTGTCGCTGCTGCTCGTCAGCCAGCCGGTGTTCGCGGCGCGCTTACCGGTGCATGAGGCGGCTGAATCATCGGTCTACTCGCGCAAGGCCGGCGGTATGCTGGGGCGCGGTTTGCTCAACGCCGCGACCTGTTTCGTCGATTTGCTCGTGAACACCGTCAATGGAACGAAGTCAGGCCCCCCGTTGGTGGGCACGCTCACCGGGGTCGCCAAGGGAGCCGGCTGCACGGTGCTGCGCGCAGGCTCCGGGGTCATTGATGTGGCCACCTTCTGGGTGCCGGGGTTCAACGGTTTTCCGGTGTCGGACTCGTATGAGGATTGCATGAATGTCGGGCCGACGACGATCAGCGCCAACCCCACCTCCACCCCTGAAGCCTCCATCGCGACGACTCCGACCGGCGAGTCTTCAGAAGGCCAGATCACGGCATCCGAGGGAGCCCCGGGATCGACCACGACTTCCGAAGTGCAGATTCACCGCTCCAAGCGCGTTTGGAAGAAATAACATCGCTCAAGGTTGAAGGCTCAAGGCTGAAGGCAAGGAGATTTCCCTTGAGCCTTGCCCGCATGTCAGACACCTACCTCACCAACGAAGGCCTCGCGAAACTCCAAGCCGAGCACAAAGCGCTCCTCGCCCAGAAGCGCGAGCTGACCGAAGAGGTCAGCAAGGCCGCAGCGATGGGCGATCTGCGCGAAAACGCCGAATATCATGCGGCGCGCGAGCGGCTGCAGCATGTCTCCAAACGCCTCGCCGAGCTCGACGGCAAACTCCAGCGCGTGCAGCTCATCGACGGTCTCGCGATTAAAGACGGGGAAGCCCGCGTTGGCATCAAAGTCACACTGAAGGATCTGCAGACGAACGAGGAATTCAGCTACGTCCTCGTCGGGCCTGAAGAGGCGGATCCGAAAAACGGCAAGCTCTCCATTGCCGCCCCGCTGGGCAAGACGCTGTTAGGAAAGAAGCCAGGCGAGGAGTTTACCCTGACCCTTCCCAAGACGTTGGTGCCGTACCGCATCCTCAAAATCGAACGGGTGTAGCTATGGCTGATCCGCTCGCCCAGCGAAAGTGCAAACCGTGCGAGGGTGGCGCGGCTCCGCTGCCGGAGAACGCGGCTCGTCTGCTGCTCGCTGACGTTCAGGGATGGGAACTCGTCGATGGAACGATGATTCGAAAAACTATCGCCTGCAATGATTTTTTCCACGCCGTCAGTGTCATTCAGCGCATCGCCCCCATTGCTGAAGCCGAAGATCATCATCCGGACTTGCATCTGACGAATTATCGAAAGCTGACGATTGAATTGTCGACGCACGCCATCGGCGGGTTGTCGGAGAACGATTTCATCCTCGCCGCGAAGATCGACCAACTGCTGTCTTAGAGCGATATCAGATATGAAATGGCCATTTCATATCTGATATCGAATTGCGAAGGAGGAAGCCATGGCTCTGACCCCATCGACGATGTTGGCCCTCGAGACACCGGCACCGGATTTCAACTTGCCTGATGTGGTTTCAGGCAAGGATGTTTCGCTGAAGACATGGGCCGGGAAAAAAGCGCTGCTGGTCATGTTCATCTGCCGGCACTGCCCCTACGTCGTGCATGTCAAAGGCGAGTTGGCGAAGCTGGGGAGGGATTATGCGAAGCAGGACATCGGGATCGTGGCGATCAGCGCCAATGACGCCGCAGGCTATCCGGATGATGCGCCGAAGAAGTTGAAGGCGATGGCGAAAGAGGAAGGGTTCACGTTTCCGTTCTGTTACGATGAGACGCAAGACGTCGCCAAAGCGTATACCGCTGCCTGCACGCCGGATTTCTTCCTGTTTGGGCCTGACCGCACGCTGGTCTACCGCGGCCAGCTCGATGATAGCCGGCCAGGCAATGGCAAACCGCTTAATGGCAAAGATCTTCGCGCGGCCATCGATGCGGTCTTAGCCGGCACGCCGGTCAGCCCGGAGCAAAAGGCGAGTATTGGCTGCAACATCAAGTGGAAGAAATCTCAAGAGCCAGCGTACTTCAGATAAGGCGAAGGACGAGGCACTTGGCGGAGCCGCCGGCTTTGAGGAATTCCGACAGATCGACGGGGAAGAGGCGAAAGCCCCGCCGAGTGAGTTGGCGCTTCAGTCCCGCCGAACACCCCGACTGCAAGACCACGGCGTCGTTGATGACGATCGCATTGCACACAAACCGCTTGGCATCCTGCTCTGACACATTGATCCGATCTTCCGCCAGCCCCTCGATAACTTTCCGCCCGTAGCGGTCGAACGCCTTCGGATACCACATCACCGTGCGGGCATCCAGCGGGCAGAAGCACGTATCCAGGTGGTAGAAGCGCTTATCCGCCAGCTCCACCGGCAAGACCTCTGCCTTCAGCTTCCTGGCTAGCTCTTCATGGACCGGCTCATCTGATCGAAATCGAAATCCCAGGATCAGCGTGTGATTGAGCCACAGCGCGTCCCCCTCGCCTTCGAAATCAAATCGGTTGCTGAGGGTGGCAATCCGGAATTTTTTCCGGCGGAAATACCGCTCGATGATCGGCTCTTCCTGCTGCCGCTGCAGGTAGCGAAAGTTGCTGCGGATCAGCATGCGGCCCTGGACCAGCCCGGCGTTGGCGGTGAACACGAGGTCGGGCACACCGCGATGCGGCGGCAGCAGTTCCACGCGCGCGCCGAGCTCGTTAGTGAGCACCTGATACAGCCGGTTCCACTGCGCGACCGCTCGCGCATGATTCGCTGGACGCTTCAGACTCATCCACGGATTGATTTCGTAGGCGATGGAGTAGTACGTGGGAGGACACATCAACAACCGGGGTGGCCAAGTGGCCAAGTGGCCGAGTGGCCCAGTCATCAGACGTGGAGGGCGTGGGTCAGTTCGCGGAGGAACGATTCCGTGTCGGAGACGATGCCAATACCCTGGAAGGTGCCGCGGTCAGAGAGCTTCGTGACGACGGAGGGGTTGATGTCCACGCACACCGTCTTGACCGTGGCCGGCAGCATGTTGCCCGTGGCAATGGAATGCAGGGTCGAGGCGATCATCAGCGCCATGCCGACGTTGGGGATGAAGCGCCGCATCGCATCTTGCGCGCTGATCGTATCCGTGATCACATCCGGCAGCGGGCCATCGTCGCGAATGGAGCCGGAAAGGACAAACGGCACGCGGCGTGTGACGCACGCGTGCATAATCCCGCGCTTCAGCACGCGGCGGCGCACCGCATTGCGGATGCTGCCAAGATTGCGGATGGTGTTGATGGCGCGCATGTGGTGATCGTGGCCGTCTTTGACCGGCTCGCCGCGATCCAACTGGACCCCGAGCGACGTCCCGTACAACGCCGACTCAATGTCATGGGTCGCGAGGCCGTTGCCGGCGAACAGGACATCGACATAGCCGGCGCGAATGAGCCGCTCCACATACGGCCCGCTGCCGGTGTGCACGACGGCTGGTCCGAGCACGAGCAAGATGTGTTGGCGCGTTCGTTTGATGGCGCGCATCTCTTTCGCTAATCGTTGAATCAGTTGGGCCTTGGGTTTTTCCGAGGACACGGCGCTCCCCATAAACTGAAAGACTTCAGCGGCTCGAGCGCGCTCCAACGGCGTGACTTTCACCCCCTCGGCTCCGCAGACCACCCAGTCGCCTTTCCGAACGCTCGCCAGCGCCGTGCAGGTCGCCGCCCCGGTGGAGGGATTCACGGCGACGCCGCAATCCATTTCGATGCGGGCGACTCGACGCCACCGGCCGCGGAATCGAATGTCCGTCGGGAGATTGGTGGTCGAGTAAAACGCCGGGGGGAAGACCCCGTCTTTCGGGGCCCGCGTTAATTGCACGTCCTTCAGATACAGCGGTGTGGCTCCCAGCCGAGCAATGCGCTTCAAGATTTGCTGAAGGCGGTGGTGCGAGTCGGCCTGGATCCGCAGGCGGGCGGTGGACGTGTCGGTCTTCCGCTTACCGATGCGGATGTCGAGGATCTCGAACGTGCCGGAGCAATCCATGATCTCATCCAGCACTTTCGGAAGGATCAGCGAGTCGATGATATGTCCTTGGACGTGCACGACTTCTGAAGCCATGGCATCTGTAGTATAGCATGGAAAATAGGGTACACTACCAGCATGCGCGACTCCCCCAACGCAACCCCGCCATTGGATGCGGACCGCGTAGAAGAGCACACACAGGCGATCGGCCGCGAGCTGTTTACGTCGGCGAAGCGCCAGCACGCGCATCTCTCGGTGCTCAACCGATGGACTGCGCAAGTGCTCTCCTGGTGCTTATCGGGTCGCGAGCTCAAAAGCCGCGTGCTGCGATTTGTCGACGTGCTTCCGAGCCTCAAAGATCCCCGCGATGTGGCCCGGCATGTGCGCGACTATTTTCCGCCGGATTTCCGCCTGCCCGTGGCCCTTCGCTTAGGCACGCGGCTCGCCGACCAAGGGCTGCTCACCCAGCGAGCCTTGACCGGTGTCGTCCATCAGCTCGTGGCGCAAGTCGCGAAACAATTCATCGCGGCCGCCGATCCTGGAGGGGTGTCGGATGCCGTGCATATGTTGGCGTTGCGCGGGGCTGCGAGCAGTTTAGATGTGCTGGGCGAGCAAATACTCAGCGAGCAGGAGGCCGACCGCTACGTGACCCAGTGCCTGACCGTGTTAGAGGAAGCGGCGAAGGCCTATGCGCAGTTGCCGCCGTCGGTCTTGCCGGTGGTCTGCGGGCCGCGGCTGAGCGTGTCGATCAAACCCTCCGCGTTGACCCCCCGATTCGACCCCATCAGCCCGGAGGACAGCGTCGAGCGGGCGTGCCGACGGCTGCTGCCGGTCCTCAAGACGGCGAACGATCTCGGCGGCATCGTCTATCTCGACATGGAGCAGTATGAGCTGCGCGACCTGACACTGCACCTCGTCAAGCATCTCTTGGTGCATCCCCAAGCCGGTTCGCACGCCACGCTTGGCATGGTCATCCAAACATATCTCAACGATGCCGAGATGATCGTTGAAGACCTCTTGGAGTGGCTGCAGCGCCACGAACGGTCGCTCACGATCCGACTCGTCAAGGGGGCCTATTGGGACTATGAGGTGGCCCTGGCCCGGCAGTGCCATTGGCCGATCCCGGTCTATCAGCAGAAGGCTCAGAGCGATGCCACATTCGAGCGGCTTACGCGGCGCCTGCTGCGCGCCCATCCGCTCGTGACAACGGCGATCGCGTCCCATAATGTGCGTTCGATTGCGCATGCCATGGCGGTGGCCGAGGGGCTCCGCGTGCCGAAGTCGCAGATGGAATTTCAACTGCTCTATGGCATGGGCGAGGCGATCGAAGCGGCCGTCATGTCGATGGCGTATCCCGTGCGAATTTACACGCCGATTGGCGATCCGATTCCCGGCATGGCCTATTTGGTGCGCCGACTATTGGAAAACAGCGCCAACGATTCCTTCTTGCGCCATGATTTCTTCCAAGAACGCACGGCAGAGGAATTGCTCGCATTACCGGAGGACGTCCCGACGCGGAGCGAGCCCGCGCACCAGCAAGCCATCGGCGACGCCGGAGCCATGGCGGGGGAACCCTGGCTCAATTTTTCAAACGCCTCCACTCGCCAGCAGATGGCGGCAACACTCGCCGCGGTCAAGGCCAAATTCGGCGCGACGTATCCACTCCAGACGGCTGCGGGCTCATCGCCCGCGCCTCAGCAGCGCATCAGTCGCAATCCTGCCCGGCCGGATGACGTCCTCGGGCAGGTTCACTTGGCCACTCGAGACGATGTGGATCAGGCCGTGCGCGCGGCTGAATCCGCGGCGCTCGCGTGGGGCAGGCAGCCGGTCGCCGCGCGCGCCGATATTCTGCGGCGCGCCGCAGGGCAGCTGCGCGCCCACCGCATGGAACTTGCGGCATGGGAGGTCTTCGAAGTCGGCAAGACGTGGCGTGAAGCCGATATCGACGTCGTCGAGGCCATCGAGTATCTGGAGTACTACAGCCAGCAGATGCTGCTCCTTGCCGATGGCAAACGCCTGCCGCAGCTTCCCGGCGAGCAGAATACGTATCGATATGTGCCGCGGGGCGTGGCGGCCGTGATTGCGCCGTGGAATTTTCCTTCGGCGATCTTGATGGGCATGACATCGGCCGCACTCATGGCCGGCAATCCCGTGATTGTCAAACCGGCTGCGACCGCATCCATTGTGGCCTCGCATCTCATCCGGCTGTTGCGAGAAGCCGGCGTGCCTGAGGCGGTTGTGCAGTTGCTTCCCGGGGTCGGAGAGGACATGGGGGCAGCGCTCGTGGCGCATCCGCAGATTCGCGCGGTGCTCTTTACCGGTTCGCGGGCCGTCGGGCTCTCGATTATTGAAACCTGCGGCAAGCGCGCGCCCGGGCAGCGGTTTGTGAAGCAGGCGATCGTGGAAATGGGCGGCAAGAACGCCATCATCGTGGATGCGGACGCGGACTTAGACGCCGCCATCGCGGGCACGCTGCGCTCGGCCTTTGGCTATGGGGGGCAAAAATGCTCAGCCGCCTCGCGCGTCATCGTGCACGAGGATATCTATGACCGCTTTCTGGCTCGACTGATTGCGGCGACGGATCGTCTCGTGCTGAATGACCCGGCTGATCCCGCCACGGATCTCGGGCCGTTGATTGACGAGAGCGCGCAGAAGCGATTGCAGGCAGCACTCGCGCGCGCGGAGCGCATCGCCCAGGTGGCGTATCGGTATCCGGCCTCGCGCGTGCCGGCGAGCGGCTTTTTTTTCGGGCCGGCCATCGTCACGGATGTGCCGCCGCAGGATCCGCTGGCCCAAGAGGAATTATTCGGACCGCTCGTGTGCGTGTTTCGTGTGCGCAGCCTTGAGGACGCCCTGACGATGGCCAATGACACGGACTACGCGCTGACCGGCGGGATCTACTCGCGCTCCCCGGCGAACATCGCGCGCGCGATTGAGGCCTTTGATGTCGGCAATCTCTATATCAATCGTCCGATTACCGGGGCGATGGTGGGGCGGCAGCCGTTTGGCGGCCACCGGCTCTCCGGGTTGGGAACCAAAGCCGGCGGCCCGGACTATCTGCTGCACCTCTTGCTGCCGAAAACCGTCTGCGCGAATACCGCGCGCCACGGCATGCCGCTGGAATAAGTGGCCGAGTGGCCGTGGCCAAGATCGTGTATACTAGACGGGCAGAGCGACTGCCCACAAAGGAATATCTGATGAGTGCCTATGGTTTGCGAGCGCTGGTCATGGTCATCGGTCTGCTGACGGCCCTGGGTCTGGCGGATACGGCCGGGGCGCAGAAGATTGAGTTGAAGGAAGGGCAACAGCTCGAAGGGCAGATTGTGCAGCGCGATGGCGACGACGTGGTGCTGCAGGTGCCGAGCGCCTCCATCGACGTGCGGCTCAAGAGCGGAGCATCGCTGCCGGTGAGTGGGATGCAAGCCCAAGGAGACCAGACCTATCTGCGCTTGCCGAGGAGCCTGATCAAGTTGGCGGATGGCAAGCCGCTGCCGCCTCCGGTCATGGCCGGCACCCCCGCCCCGGATTTCACCGCCGTGGATCTCTCCGGCGCACCCCACTCCATGGCGAAGAATCGCGGCCAGGTGACGCTGCTGCAATTTTGGGCTACCTGGTGCCCCCATTGCCGCGCGGATCTTTCCAAGATGAAAGCGCTGTATGCGCGAGAGCAGCCGAACGGCTTACGATTGCTGACGGTGGGTGGGGATCAGAATGTCACGGAGCTCAAGACGTTTGCGGCGAAAGAGCAGATCCCCTATCCGGTGATCGCCGGAGCCGCGCATCCGGAGATCGCAGAAAAATACGAAACCCAGGGCATCCCCGCCTATTTCCTCGTGGATGCCAAGGGCGTCATCGTCAAAACGTGGAGCGGGTCGCTGACCGAAGGCTCCAACACCGATTTTGACGCCGAGCTCACCAAGCTTCTTTCCGCAAGCACCCAAAAGTGACAGTCACTTGTTGCGTTCGAGTGCCTCCAACTGCTGCTGGAGATTCTTCCAACTCACGGAATTTTTCGGATAGAGCTTCTGCGCCTCCAGTAATCGGCGTCGCTGTTCTCCGGTTTTCTCATGTATTATTGGGGTGCTGATCGCTGATGGCTGATCGCTGATGGCTGATTCGGCCAGATGGCGCGCGAGATATTCTGCTCGTACCGTGGAGTAGGGATGGGTTCGGAGAAAAAGAGACGGCGTATCAAACCGTGAGAAATTGTTGAGCACGTCCAGCGCGGCTTGCGGATCGAACCCCGCCCGCTGCACATACCGCACCCCCAGCTGATCCGCCTCCAATTCTTGCTCCTGGCTATACCCGCTGACCGCCACTTGCTGCAGCATGGATGCCACATCCAAGGCGAGCCGTCCAGCCCCCTGGGCGCCTTCGCTGGCTCCCCGCGTGGCCACGGCCACACCCGCCTCCGCGAGCCCGATGAGCAATTGTTGCCGCTGCAAATAGCGATACCGTTTCACCAAGTGCTGCGCCACCGTATGGGCGAGCTCATGTCCGATAATAAAGGCCAGCTCATCCGGGCGGCTGCCGCGGCTGGAGAGATACTGGAACATCCCGGTGGAGAGGTAGATGCGCCCATCGGCCAGGGCGGCGGCGTTGGGATCTTGGTCGCGATACACATACGCCCGGTAGCGCAGCGACGGACGCTCTGTCACATGGCTGAGCCGATCCACGATGGACTGCACCGGCAGGCGCGCGAGTTCCTCAGACGGCCCGATGGGGCTCGCCCCTTGCTGCGTGAATTCTTTGGCCTGGATGGCGCTGATCGTTCGCTCAATTTCCAGCGCGTCGAACGATTCTTCCGGCATCGGCGCGGGACGAATGGCGTATTGAGGAGCGGCACACCCTGCTAAAAGATAGAGCGATATCAGATATCGCGGATACCGCGATATCTGATATCGTCTTTGTTTACCCCATCCGCAGTTGGGCTTCGGCATCGATGACATCCCGGTTGATGCGACGAAACGCCTTCATGGCGGTCGCCTGCAGGGTCGGATCGCTGGCCGGCGATTCCGCCAGCTGCCGCAATAGTTGGACCGACATGCGGAAATACCGGACGATTTCTCCTTCATCCACCTCGCAGAGGCGCGTCAATTTTTCAAACGGCGCGTTCGACATCCAGGCTTCCATCGCATACGACAAATGAAACGCCGGAGCTTTGGTTTTTGGCATGACCTGGTAGCGAGCTTCCATTTTATGAATGCGCGCCAGCGGCTCCTCCGCGGCATGGGCCAGCCGCAGGGCCAGCCGGTGGCGTTTGGGCGGTCCCATCCGAGGCCGCGGTTCATACACGACCGCGGCCATCAGCACGGCCAGCGAGACCGGATCCAGATGGGTCAGTTCGCCCTTCATGTAGAGTTCCGTCAGCAGAAGTTCGTATCCGTAGACCCACGCGCCGAAATCGCCTTTCGGCGTGAGGCGCTCCGCCGTGAGATAGCTCATGGCGTGCAGCAAGTCCAGTTTGCGTTCCATCACGGCCAGCCCCGCCGCGCGCCGCTCGCCGCTGGTTTGGAAGTAATACAGCGTCTTGGGAAATAGCGAGAGCAGCCCGCGCCCATGCCGCCGGTACAAATTGAGCAGCGTGGCATACGTGGTGTTGAAGCGGCTGCGCACCGGCTCCGGTGCTCCGGAGAGCAGGCGCGTGACCTCGGGAAACGTCACGTGGCTTGGATTGATTCGCAGGTAGGCGAACCCGGCGTCGTCCATCCCGCGCCGCCCGGCCCGGCCGGCCATCTGCAGGAACGCCCGGCGGCGCAGCATCTCAAACCCGCTGTCCGCGCGTTTTTGGATCGCATCCAGCACAATGCTGCGCGCCGGCATGTTAATCCCTAAGGCGAAGGTTTCCGTCGTGACGATGAGTTTCAGCAGGCGGCTCGTGAAACAGCGCTCCATCACTTCCTTCGCGGTCGGCAACATGCCGGCGTGATGGTAGCCCACGCCGCGATTGATGAGCCGGCCGAGCGTTTCGATGGTGCGATCCTGACGAATCTGAAACTGCGCGCACAGCGCCTCGAATTGCCGTCGCAGGATCTCCTGCTCCCTCGGCGAGACCAGATGACGGTCGGCGACTTCTTGCGCCAAATCTTCCGCGCGCCGCCGGCCAAAGGTGAACAGGATGCACGGCAGATGATCGCGCTGGCGCAGCTCATCGATGAGCCGGTCGAGGCGGTTGGCGTGGATGAGCTGCTCGTGATGATGCCCGTACCCTCGGTGCCGGGGCATTCGCAGGGAATCATGCCCGTGGTAGCCCTCGCGTTTGAGTTCCGCCAGGCTCGTCATCACCCGGTTTTGGCATTGAAACAGGGTGGTCAGCGGCACAGGCCGGTGCGTTTCTTCGATGACCGCCACCTCCCGCTGATGCACGGTGCGGATCCACTGCGCGATCTCATGGACATTCGGGATCGTGGCGGAGAGGGCGAGCAGGTTGATCTGCGGCGGCGTGAAGAGAATCGATTCCTCCCACACCGTGCCGCGCTCCTCGTCATCCAAATAGTGGATCTCATCGAAAATGACCCAGCGATAGGCGGCCAGCCGATCAGGATTTTCCAGCAGCGTGTTGCGGTAGATTTCCGTGGTCATGATGATGAGGGGGGCTTGCGGGTTGATGGTGACATCGCCGGTGAGGATGCCCACGTTGTCGCCGTGCAGGGCGGAGAAGTCGCGGAATTTCTGGTTGCTGAGCGCCTTAATCGGGGCGGTGTAGATCACCCGCTGCTTCTCCTGCAGCGTCCGCTCAATGACATAGTCGGCGAGCACGGTTTTGCCGCAACCGGTCGGGGCGGCGACGAAGACGGAGACCTTGCGGTCGATCGCCTCGATCGCTCGCTGCTGAAACGGATCGTAGGGAAAGGGGTGGAGCTGGCTCATCAGTATTCATTGTATAATACGCGCCATGGAACGTCAGAACTTCTCACCGCGATTGGGGGCATTGACTTTCAGGTGCCGGGTGTTTAAGCTGGATTCGTGATGTCCGCTCCGATGATGCGATTTGGCTCAGGCATGAGCGACGCCGCCAGCGCTCCTGAAGCCGCCGATACGGCGGTGCGGCAAGCGCTCGAGCCGTTGGCCGGATTGCCGCCGCATCTTGCCGTGGTGTTTGTCTCGCCGATCTATCGCGCCTCCTGGCCAGACCTCCTGTATCGGATGCGCGAGCAGATGCGGCCCGCGGCGCTGATTGGCTGCAGCGGCAGCGGCATCATCGGCGGCGGCCAGGAGCTGGAGTGGGTGCCGGCGATTTCCATCATGGCCGCGCATCTGCCCCAGGTGCGCGTGTTTCCGTTTACCATCACACCCCAGGAGCTGGAGGACTCTTCAGTCGGCGGATTCTGGATTGATAAAATCGGGGCCGCGCCTGAGGCGAAACCCAATATTCTCCTCTTCGCGGATCCCTTGACGATTCCCGCGGACAAGCTGCTCGATGAGCTGAATGCGACCTACCGGAACCGGCCGATCAGCGGCGGGATGGTCAGCGGCGGCAATGAGCCGGGCGAGCATGTGCTGTTTTCCGGCGATGCCGTCATGCGCGAGGGGGCGGTGGGTGTGGCCCTGACCGGCAGCGTGTCGATGGACACCGTCATTTCGCAAGGCTGCCGCCCGATTGGGCGGCCCTTCATCGTGACGAAAGCCGAGGAGCATGTGATCTGGCAGCTCGGCGGCCGCCAAGCGCTGGCCGCCCTGCATGAGGTGCTCTCAGCGCTGCCGGTGGGGGATCGCGAGCTGGCCCAGCAAGGCTCGGTGTTTGCGGGCCTGGCCATGACAGAAATGCGCCAGCAGTTCGTCTCCGGGGATTTCTTGATCCGCAACATCGTCGGCATCGATCCCGAAACCGGCGCCATCGCCGTGGCGGATCAGATCGAAGTGGGGCAAACGCTGCAGTTTCAATTGCGCGACCCCAGCGCGTCCCGGCAAGAGTTGCGACGATTGCTGTGTCAGCGTGGCGAGGCCGCGACCCTCAGTCCAGCCGCCGGCTGCCTGCTATTTTGCTGCACGGGGCGGGGCAAGGCGCTCTACGGCATGCCGCATCAAGACGTGCGCACCATCCAGACCATCAGCGGCAAGATCCCGATCGGCGGGTTTTTCTGCAACGGCGAAATCGGCCCCATCGGGGGCACCAACTTCCTCCACAGCTATACGGCAAGCCTGGCGCTCTTTCGTCCGCTCGCCAAACCCATTCCGCATCGCGAGAGCTCAACCCAAGCCGTCGCGTAAAAGCGAAGAGCGATATCAGATATCGAATTCGATATCTGATATCGCCTTGATCGCCTGGAAGACGAAGATGCGACATTCCCAGATCCTGATCTTAGGCGGTGGCATCATCGGGACTGCGCTTGCCGAAGAGCTGGCCCGTCGAGGGAAGCATGTCACGCTCATTGAGCGCAGCACCGTCGGCGCCGAAGCTTCCTCGGCCGCAGCCGGCATCCTGGCTTCCCAAGTTGATCTCGTTGAGCCCGGTCCGCTGTTTGATCTCTGCCAGCAGGGACGCGCGATGTATCCGGCGTGGGTGGCGCGCCTTGAGCGCGCCTCAGGCATCTCTGTCGGCTACCACAAAGACGGCATCCTCTATATCGCACGCACCGCGAGCGAAGAGCGGGTCATGCAGCGGCGCATCCGCTGGCAGCAGACGTTGGGCGTGCGCGTGAAGGTGTGGTCGCCGGCGCAGGTCCGCCGTCATGAGCCGGCCATCGATGCCGACATCTGCCGAGGATTTTTCTTTCCCGATGATGCGCAGGTGGATAACGCGGTTCTGATGCAGGCTCTGGCTCGTGCTTGCCGCGTCGCCGGCGTCTCAGTGCGCGAGCATACGACTGTGCGACGGTTGCTCGTGCGCCAAGGGGTTGTCCGCGGCGTTGACACAGACCGCGGTCGGATGGAAGCTCCTGTCGTGGTGAACTGTCTGGGCAGCTGGGCGCCGCTCGGGGGGCGGTTTCCGGTGCCGGTGCCGGTTGAGCCGGTGCGTGGACAGATTCTCGTCTTCCGTGGGCCACGCGGTTTGCTGCGCCATTCGGTGATGACTGAGCACGGCTACATGGTGCAGCGGCGCGATGGCCGGATCCTGCTTGGTTCAACCGTAGAGCATGTGGGGTATGACAAGTCGCTCACGGTGGAAGGGATGCACAAGATTTTGAGCGGCCTTCGGCGATTTTCCAGCGCGATCAACCACTGTACCTTCGTGGAGTCCTGGGCCGGCCTGCGGCCCTACAGCCGAACCCATCAGCCAGTGATGGGCCCAACACGCATCGCAGGGTTGTACCTCGCCACCGGCCACTTCCGCCACGGGATTCTTCTCGCACCCGTGACTGCCCACGTGATCACGGAGTTGCTGCTGCACAGACGCTCCAGCTGAGAATTGCTAGCATTTCGTCCCGCTCCCTTGACAGGGCGCAGAATGTTGTGGTATGTATTGAGACACATTCAGTTGCTCTTTTATAAAGCCAATCATTCAGACGACCGAAAAGGCAAACCTACGGTAACGTAGGGGCGCAAAGCTACGGGTCCTGAGAAGGATTGCCGAGCTGCCGAAGCGTTGGTAGCTCGGCCTTTTTATTCGCCTTTATCATCATACGTTCTAGAAAAACTGGAGGTGCAGCATGAGTCGTCTGCGAAAGCTTCTACGTGTTCTCGTTTTTTGCGTGTCTGGTGTTGAGTATTCTCCGCAGTATCTCTGCGCACGACAAGCCCCTCTCAGATTGCGAACGGTCCTCGCGTCTTTGCTGACACTGGGGTTGTCGAGCGTTTCGCCCGTTCCCGCAACGGCCGCGACGGATCCCTCTGAGTCCCCAACGCCGGTGATCGTCTCCACGACCGATGGATTGATGAACCCGCGGTCGATCGCGGTCTCCGGAGATTATGCGTACGTCGCCAGCCGCAGCAACAACACGTTAGTCATCTATGACATCGCTGACCCGGCAAAATTCCTGAAGGTCTCAGCGACGCCCACCTGCTTTGACGGCACGCAGGTGGTCCTCGATGGGTCTCGTCTCTTCTTGGTCTGCAATAATAACGGGGTGACGGATATTTTTGATGTGTCTTCTCCCATAGCTCCGAAGAAACTCGGTGTGGTGAATACCTTCAGCCGAGGCAACCCTGTGGCGGCGAAGGTGGTGGGTTCCTACTTGTATGTCGCCGACATGAACTATCTGACGGACCAAGGGACTCTACTCATGTTTCTCGTGTACGATGTCTCCAAGCCTGCCACGCCGGTCTTGGTGGGCACGGTCCAAAAACCCAGTCCGACAATCGCGATGGCGCTTGACGTGTCGGGCAACTACGCCTATGTCTACGCCTCGACCTACTCGATCAAGGACAATCGAGTGTACCCCGCGCTCTTCGTGATTGACATCGCCAATCCCCGAGCACCGGTGATCAGAAGCATCTTCGAAGTCGGCACCTATGGTCCGTTTGGCGTCCAGGTGCGCGGGTCGCGGGCGTACGTCGTTGATGGGAAAGCGTTGTTCGTTGTGGATATCGCGAATCCTCTTGCACTAAGACTGTTGGCGTCTCTTCCAACGACGAGCACGAGTCTCTTTCTCCTCGAGCCGCATCTCTACACATTGACGGCTGAGAGCACCGTCGAAGTCTTCGATATTTCGATCGCTTCCGCGCCACGGCTCATCACGTCGATTACGCTGCCCCCGATCCAAGGCAGTGCCGTGCTCTCGATCACCTTGCCGAGCGCTCGCGTGTTTACCGCGGGGTGGGGTTCGATCACCGCCGCACTGCTGCCAGCCGTCCCGGAGCCACCCGCCCCCACACCGAACCAACCGCCCACGTTAGATGTGATTGGCAACAAGAGTGTGGCCGAAGGCAGCACCGTGGCCTTCACCATCAACGGTCACGATCCCGAGGGTGGGGTCGTGACGTATGCAGCCAGCGGGTTGCCGCAAGGGGCGAGTTTCAATCCTGCTACCCGGCTCTTCAGTTGGACTCCAAGCTACACGCAGGCCGGTCGATATACGGTGACGTGCACCGCGACCGATCCCGAGGGTCTGACGGCTAGTCAGACGAGCACGATCACCGTCACGAACGTGAACCGCCCGCCAGTCCTCGCCCCCATCGGAAACAAGACGGTGGAATTACGGCAAACCGTCAATGTTACCATTAGCGCCACCGACCCGGACGGAGACGCCCTGACATACAAGACCAGCGTCTTGCCGCCTGGGGCGAGCTTCGACGCCGCCACGCGGACGTTCCGCTGGACGCCCACGTCTCCGAGTGTCTTCGTCGGCCGTCATTCGGTGACCTTCACTGTCAGTGACGGCGCGCTGACGGATGGGGAAATCATATGGATCTTGGTGAACCCAAGCACCAGCAGCATCAATGACCCGCCCCAGATCTACGCTGCCTCCGTCTATCCCTCCCGTACCGTGAAGGTGGGCCAGCGGGCCTTTGTCTGGTTCGCGGCGTACGATCCAAATCCCGATACGCTGACGATGACGCTCAGCGGCGTGCCGGTGGGTGCGACGGCGTTGTCAGGGTATGCGGTGAGCTATAGCTGGGGAGCGTATAATTATCGCTGGTTCTACTGGACGCCCACCGCCGCACAGGTGGGGACCCAGACCATCCGTGCGGACGTCACGGACGGGCGCGGCGGCACGGTCTCGCGTGAGGTGACGGCCACGGTCGTGAAGTAATCGTGCCACTTGAACGATCTGCTCATCGCCCGCCTGATGGCCGAGCTGATCCTTCACGGCCATCGATCAATGGACCTCACCGCGTTGTCGCTCAGCCACGTCCCTGCGTGCTGAAGACGCTTGACGCGGGATGAAAAATTATGTATAGTTTAGATATACATATTGGAGGATTCGATGAGAGCGAGCATTGTGGAATTACGTTATCGGATGCACGACGTGCTGAAGGCCCTGGATCGGAATGAAGAGGTGCGCATTGTTTATCACGGCAAATTGAAAGGCATTCTCCGGTCCAGCACACGACATGCTGCTCGACGCATTGTCCAACACCCCTTCTTCAACATGCGGCAGGGGAGGCAGACGGTGCGGGAGGAGATGGAGAAGCTGCGGGGAGGGCGATACCGTGATCTTTGACACGGATATCTTTATCTGGATCCAGCGAGGCCATGTCGAGGCCGCTCGGCTGGTCTCCAAGGACGAGGAGCGGTTGCTCTCCATTCAGACGTATATGGAGCTCCTCCAGGGTGCGACGAACCCCGCGCAGCATGATACCGTGAAGAGTTTCATCAAAGACTTCGACTTTCGGACCTTGCCTCTGACGGAGAACATCGGACACCGCGCGGCCGTCTATATCGAAGAGTATGCGCTGCGCTACGGCCTGCGGGTGGGGGATGCCATCATTGCCGCGACGGCGGCTGAACAGAACCTCGTGCTGTGCACGAGCAACGCAAAACACTTCCGGCCGATTAGAGAGTTGCAGCTCAAGGTCTTCAAACCCTAGCACGGGGGAAGACCTCTCCCCCATCTTCGCCACCGGACACTTCCGCTATGGGATCAATAATAGCTAATTAGTGGGCGCATAATACTTGACAAAAAAGTCGTGTTACCATACACTTTAAGTATGAAGATCACGGCGCAAGAGGAGTACGGGCTGCGATGCCTCCTGCAGCTGGCCCGGTCCCCGCAGGATGACGTGGTGACCGTCAAGGAGATCGCCGGAAAGGAGGGGCTCTCCAGCGCCTATGTCGAGAAGCTGATGCGCCTGCTCTCCAAGGCCGGGCTGGTGCACAGCGTGCGGGGCATGAGGGGCGGCTATGTGCTCAACCGCTCAGCGAGTTCGATTTCCTTGGGTGAAGTGGTGCGAGGGCTGGGGCGGTTGGAGAGCACCGAGCACATCTGCCACTCCTTCACCGGCAATCTCAGCTCGTGCATCCATTTCAGCAATTGCGGCATTCGCTCGGTATGGTCCGGGCTGACCTCCTACGTCCAAAGTTTTCTCGACAAGACAAACCTCGCAACGCTGCTGGAGAGCGAATACGCCGTCTCCAGCCGGCTGGCGAAGCGGGTAGCCAAATGACGACGAACGAGTCGGGAATGGGCGAATCATTGCTGACCATCAGCGATCTCCACGTGGCCGTGGAGGGCAAGGAGATCTTGAAGGGCGTCTCGCTGACGCTGCGCTCCGGCGAGGTCCACGCGATCATGGGGCCGAACGGCTCCGGCAAGAGCACCTTATCGTTTTGCCTCATGGGGCATCCGAAATATGCGATCACCGGCGGGACGATCCTGTATCGCGGCGAAGACATCGCGTCGCTCACACCGGATGCGCGTGCGCAGAAGGGGCTCTTCCTGGCGTTTCAGTACCCGACGGCCATTCCCGGGGTGACGATCGCGAACTTCCTGCGGGCGGCGATGCGCGGCGTGCGCGGGGCCGATGTGCCGGTGAAGGAATTCCGCTCGACGGTGAAGACGCATCTGAAATCACTGGGGATTCTAGATAGCTTCATGAACCGGTACGTGAACGATGGGTTCTCAGGAGGAGAAAAGAAACGCTTGGAGATCTTGCAGATGGCGGTGCTCAATCCCGCACTGGCCGTCTTAGATGAAACGGATTCCGGACTCGACATTGATGCCTTGAAAACCGTTGCGGCGGGCATCAATGCGCTTCGATCGCCGCAACGAGCGATGTTACTCATCACGCACTATCAGAGGTTACTCAACTATGTACGACCAGACATTGTCCACGTTATGGTGGACGGCCGTATGGTCCGCTCCGGAGGAGCTGAACTCGCACTGGAGCTTGAGGCCAAAGGCTACGAAGGATTTCGACCCCCAATTCAACCCGCAGGCGTTGGCCTTGAAGGAAACTCCTCATGACGACGCCCAAACCTCAGATTGATATCAATCAGGAGTATGAAAAGCTCTACGGCTTCCATGTGGCGGAGCACTCGGTCTTTAAGGCGGAGCGCGGGTTGGATGAGGAGAAAGTCAGACAGATCTCCAGCATGAAAGGGGAGCCGGCGTGGATGCTCGAGCAGCGGCTGAAGGGGTACCGCCACTTCATCGCCAAGCCGATGCCGACGTGGGCGGACACCGAGCTGCTCAACAGCATCCAGTTTGACAACATCTTCTACTATCTGAAGCCCACGGCGAAGCAGGGCGAGACGTGGGATGACGTGCCGGCGGAGATTAAGGAGACGTTCGACCGGCTCGGCATCCCCGAGGCGGAGCGAAAATTCCTCGCGGGAGTCAGCGCACAATTCGAATCGGAATCTGTTTACCACTCCATGCGCGAGGATCTGCAAAAGCTTGGCGTCATCTTTCTCGACATGGATACGGCGCTGAAAGAGCAGCCGGAGATCGTCAAGCGCTACTTCGGCACCATCATTCCCCCAGGCGACAACAAATTCGCCGCGCTCAACACCGCGGTGTGGAGCGGCGGCTCGTTCATTTATGTGCCGAAAGGGGTCAAGGTGGAGATGCCGCTGCAGGCGTACTTCCGCATCAACGCCAAGAACATGGGCCAGTTTGAGCGCACCCTCATCATCGCGGATGAAGGGGCCGAGGTCACGTATTTTGAGGGCTGCACAGCTCCCGTCTACTCGTCGGATTCATTGCATTCTGCCGTGGTGGAACTGATTGCGATGCCGCGCGCGAAGCTCCGCTACGTGACGATCCAGAACTGGTCGAAGAACGTCT